>JAISLN010000103.1 GCA_031290835.1 Prevotellaceae bacterium | reverse complement strand
CTACCGAAACAACGTAATCTACAACTGGGGAAACACCAATAGCGCCTACGGCGGAGAAGCCACCGACATTAACATAGTGAATAACTACTACAAGCCCGGTCCGGCAACCAAGGAGAGCCTCAAAGAGCGCATCTACGCGCCCGGCAAAAAAACGGAGGACGACGGTAGCGGACGCTTTGTCAACATCATTGGCCAGTATGGGAGGATTTTTGTAGAGGGAAACTACGTGCACGGAAGTGCACGAACCATCGACGATAATTGGACGTACGGCATTCAGGGCGTATCCGCCGCAGAAAAAGCCGCCATGAAGCGCACCGCACCCTTTAGCTTTGAGCCTATTACGGAGCATAGCGCACAGGTAGCCTACGAGCGGGTGCTCTCGCACGCCGGAGCAAGCTTCAGGCGCGACGCCATCGATACGCGCGTGGTGGGCGAAGTGCGCAGCGGAACGTTTACCTACAAAGGCTCCAACGGCAGCACAAAAGGTATTATAGACAGCCAGAATGACGTGGGCGCATGGTGCGCTTTGGAAAACCTGCCCGCACCGCTGGATTCCGACAGCGACGGCATGCCCGACGCATGGGAAACCGCCAACGGCCTCAACCCCAAAAGCGCGACCGACAGAAACGGCAAAACCCTGAGCAGCGCCTACACCAACCTTGAGGTTTACCTGAGCGCCATAGTGGAGCGCATCACCACAGCGCAGCGGTAGAAATTTTAAATTTTGAATTTTGAATTGCGCCAAGCGCGAGATTTTTCGGCGTCAGCTAATTCAAAATTCAAAATTCAAAATTCAAAATCTCCTTTTACCATGAAAAATATGCTCAAGCTGCTACTTATTAATGCGCTGCTGCTAACCGCCATGCTAATTGCCTGCAAGGAAAATAAGGAGCTGGACAGCAACGACAAGCCGAGCGAAGAAGCGCCTGCGGTAAGCATTACCCTGAATGTTGACTCCCTGTACGTGGATATTTTTCAGGCAAACAAGCCGGCAATTACCGGCAAGGTAGCTGCTGTAAACGCCCTGCAGCGCGTGGCCTACTACGTGGTGGACAGCTACGACGAGCTACTGCCGATAGCAACAATCACCGAATTTGAAAACGCCAAAGAGTTGAAAATCAACATCAGCGACCTGAACTTTAGCGTCGTAATGAAGGGCTTTCGGGTGGTGGCAACAGATGAAAAAGGAAACGTTGCCACCAAAACAATCCCCCTGCAGGTGGTAGATTTGCTGCGCTGGGAGGCGGAGGTAGCGCTCCTTCCGGCGGTGGATACGGTAACGCTGTCGGTGGCTGTTGCCGATACGCTGCCCGTTGCGGTGCGAGCAACGTCAGCGGCCGGCATTGCAAGCGTCAAATTTTACCTCGTAGAGCAGCGCGGTGGGCAGCAGGCAGAAAGCTTGGCGGGTGAAGTTGCTTTTACGCCGCGGCCATACGAGCAGGAAAGCTGCGCCTATACCCTTACCTACACACCCTACACGGTGGCCGTAAAGGTGGCTGTGGCAAACGGCAAGGGGCACGTAAAGTACGCAGCGCTGCCGGTGAACGTTGCCGACAGAAATGTTATCGCTCCGCAAATCACCCTGCCGCTGGTGAACGACACCATCAAAGCGTCGCTGTCGCTCGCCTCCAAGGTAGCGCTACAGGTGGAGGTGTTTTCGGCGGCAGGCTTGGGCAGCATTCGCTACTACGAGCACCGTGCGGGCGGCGATTCGCTCGAGCTGAAGGCTGCCGACGTGCACGGGCTGAGGTTTACCGACAGCTACGTTTTCACCGTTACCGGCGCTACGGTTGGATTTAGCGTTGCGGCAACCAACAGCGAGGGCGCCGCTGCCCGCCTCTACAAGCCGGCAAAGCTGCACAACCCGTACCACATCATCGTTGCCGGCGACGGAAGCGGAACGCATACCACCATAAAAGCGGCGTTTGCGGCTATCCCCAACAACAGCAGCAGCCCAACGGTGGTGCTTATCAAAAACGGAACGTACCGGGAGTGGCTGATTCTTGAGAGCTCCAAAAAGAACGTAATATTGGTGGGCGAGCACGCCGACAGCGTTACTATTACCTACAACGCGGCGGCGCCCGATCCGTACCCCGCCGACGGCTCGGCCCCGAAGAGCGCAAGCGGAGCAACCATTGGCACCATGGGGTCGGCCACGCTGCACGTGGAGGCAGAAAACTTTTACGCCGAAAACCTTACCATCCAAAATACGGCGGGTATCAGCGCCGGGCAGGCGGTGGCGCTCCGTACTGCCAAAGATAAGCAGGTGTTTGTAAATTGCACGCTAAAGGGCTTTCAGGATACGCACTATACGCACGGCGACGGAAGGCAGTACTACAAAAATTGCCGCATAGAGGGCACGGTGGACTTTATTTTCGGCAACGCTGCCGCTTACTTCGACGGGTGCCTCATCTACTGCCTTGCGCGCAGCAGCGGAGAGGTTACCGCCGGTGCAACCCCTGCCGGCAAGTACGGATACGTATTCAACAATTGCCGCATTGAGGGAAGCGCTGCCGCCGGAACCTTCTCGCTCGGACGCCCGTGGAAAACAGGCTGCCACGTGGTGTTTATGAATACCTACATGAGCCGCGTAATCAAGGCGAAGGGGTGGAGCACGTGGAGCGAAAAAACCTACAAGTATCGTGAATACAATAATTCCGGAGAAGGAGCAGGAAACCCCGCTGTTCGGGGAAACAACGCCACAGACCCGGGTACGTTCAGCTACTTGACCGATGAGGACGCCGCAAGCTATGCGCTGGAAAAAGTAATGCGCCAGCAACCAAACGCCGCCCAAACGGTTGACAATTGGCACCCAAGCCAGCTGATAAACAGGGCCGAAAGTATTTTGAGGTAGCACGCCCCATCTTCAGCTCGATTTTTGTACCTTTGGCTTTCCAAGTTAACCGCTAAAAAAACCTCTTTAATCATGACGCACAAAAACCTTCTCCTTTCGTTGCTCACGGCTGCGCTTGCGCTCCAGCTAAGTGCGCAGCGTAATGTTTCCCAAGTGTGGGTTGCGGACAACGGCAACGGCTACTACAAAAATCCGGTGCTCCACGCCGACTACAGCGACCCCGACGTGTGCCGCGCAGGCGACGATTACTACATGACGGCTTCCAGCTTCAATTGCATACCGGGGCTGCCCATACTGCACTCCAAGGACCTCGTCGGCTGGAGTATCGTTGGGCACGCGCTGGCGGACAGGCTGCCGCAGGCAGCGTACGACGCGCCGCAGCACGGCAACGGCGTATGGGCGCCGAGCATCCGCTTTCACAACGGCGAATTTTACATTTTCTTCGGCGACCCCGACTTCGGCATTTACATGACCAAGTCAAAAAATCCCGAAGGCGCGTGGGAGCCGCCAACGCTGGTAAAGGAGGGCAAGGGGCTGATAGACCCCTGCCCGCTTTGGGACGACGACGGCAGCGTTTACCTGGTGCACGCCTACGCCGGCAGCCGAGCCGGCATAAAAAGCCTCCTGGCGGTGTGCCGCCTCTCGCCCGACGCTACAAAGGCGGTTACGGAGGACGTTATTGTTTACGACGGGCACGATGCGGACGAAACCGTTGAAGGGCCAAAATTCTACAAGCGCAACGGCTACTACTACATCTTTGCCCCTGCCGGCGGCGTTGCAACGGGATGGCAGCTGGCGCTACGCTCAAAAAACGTTTTTGGCAGCTACGAGCGAAAAGTCGTGCTGGCGCAGGGCAAAAGTGCCGTCAACGGGCCTCACCAGGGAGCGTGGGTCGATACAAAAACGGGGGAGGATTGGTTTCTGCACTTTCAGGAAATACCCGCAGCGGGGCGCGTGGTGCACCTGCAACCCATGCGCTGGGTCAACGATATGCCCGTGATTGGCGAGGACAAAGACGGCGACGGATGCGGCGAGCCGGTAGCGACGTACAAAAAGCCCGACGTTGGCGCTGCGTACCCCGCAGCTACGCCGGCGGAGAGCGACGAGTTCGATGGCGAAAAGCTTGGGTTGCAGTGGCAGTGGCACGCCAACCCCCGCCCGTGGTGGGCGTACCTCAACAGAGACAAAAAGCAGCTGCGGCTCTTTTCCGTCCCGCTGCCCGCCAACGCCGTAAACCTTTGGGGAGCGGGAAACCTGCTGATGCAAAAGTTTCCGGCGCCCAACTTCACGGCTACCGCTAAGGTAAAGCTCACCCCCAACAAAAGGATAGACGGTGAGCGCGCAGGGCTTGTCATCATGGGCGCCGACTACGCCGCCATTTTTGTGGAAAAAACGCCCGACGGCTTCACGCTCTCGCAAGGCGATTGCGCCAGCGCCGAAAAGGGTAGGGCAGAGCGCGTAAGCGGCGCGGTAAAGTTGGCAAGCGGCGAGGTTTTTTTGCGCGTGCAGGTCAGGGAAAATCAGCAGTGCACCTTTGCCTACAGCTTGAACGGGAAAAAGTACGCGCCGCTGGGGCAAAAATTTACCGCGCAATCCGGGCGTTGGATTGGCGCCAAAGTCGGGCTGTTCTGCCAGCGACCAAAACCCTTCAACGACGGTGGCTGGCTGGACGTTGACTATTTTATAGTGAATAACGAATAAAATTCAGCACAAACCTGTCAACTTTTTCAGGATGCGACATCTTGCAGCACGGTGATAATGTCCAGGTTATTCACATCCAGCTCTAAGGCTTTTTGGAGGTATGCTTTGGCTTGGGAGATATTTCCGCGCCCCAGCTCGCCCAAGCCTATTACGTGGTAGCAGTGTATGCGGTTGCGCACGTTCAAATCGTCCTCCCAAATAGCCATGTCGGGCAGCGAAACCGCAAAGTAATCTATCCGGCAGTCGTCAAAGAGGTGCTTTTTGCCGTGGTCGATGAGCTTGTTGTAGCGTCCGTTTGCCTTATCCGTTTCCCCCAGCGCAGCCAGCGCCAAGCCTTGGTAGAATATCTTGTCCGGCTGCTGGTCGTTGTAGAAAAATGCCTGCTGCGGCTCGGACGAGCCAACGGTTGCCGCTCGCAGGTAGCGTACCGCCTCCTCTTCGTTGCCAAGCTTTCTGTACGCCATCCCTTTGAGGTAGCTAATATCGTTTTCTTCGGCGTTTGCGAGCTTTCCCTCGCCAAGGTTATGCGGGTAAACCTCCGTTTCGTTCAGCAAGGAGAGCGCCTGCCGGTAATCTCCGGTTTTCATGGCCTCTTTTGCCAGCTGCACACGGCACACAACGTACTGCTTGGTTATCTTGCCTTCGCCCCCTTCCCACGGGTGAAACTTCCTTGCACCAATCAGCTGCATGGCTTCCCGATATTTTCCGAGCTGGTTGTAGAGCGTAATTCTCTCAATGCTCAGGTCGTCGCGCTGTTCCACAAGGCTGGGGTGCTTTTCCAGCAGCGCAAGGCGCACGTCGGGTGGCGTTCCCATTTTTTTGTAGAGCTGGTCGAGCTCCATCAGCAGTCGCGCGTTGGCTTTGTCGAGCTCAAAGGCGGCTTCCAGCAGGCGGCGGGCTTCGGACTTTCGGTTGTGCTTGTTGTAGTACGCCAGCGCAAGGTTGCGCAGCGTTGAGGGGAACTTGTCGTTGTGCTTGCGCGAAGCTTCCCAGCAAAGGGTCGCCTCGTCGTACTGCCGGGCGGCATACCAAAAGTTGCCCAGATAGTAGCGGGCGTAGGCGTCCGAAGGCTGAACGCGGATGGCGTCCTTGAGGATATTCACCTCTTCCACGCGGTTGGGGAAGCAGCCGTCGGGCGGCATGGTCGAGGCTTGGCGGTAGTATTCTGCGGCCTTTGCCTCGCTGCCGGAGCGGGAGGCAAAGTAGCCCAGCGCGTAATATACCATGGGGTACGCTTGGCTGCGGCCTGCAACAACGCATGACAAAAGCTGCGTAGCCTCCTCGTACAGCCCGGCCGCCGCGTAGTCCAGCGCATACTCAATGCCGGTGTGCACAGCGCCGCGCATGGAGGAAATGAAGCGCTGCAAGTCCGCCTCGCTGCCGGTGAGCAGATGCTTCTCAAAGAGGCAGCCCATGTTGAACTTGTCAATATCCAGCGAGCAGGCTACCAGCTGCAGGGCTTCTTCCGTTCTTCCCAGCTTCCGCAGAATGGCTGTTTTCAGGTGTCGCGCTCTGTGGTTGTGCCAATTTCGTATCAGGCTGCGCTCCACGTGGTCGAGCGCTTGGCTCCAGCGCTTTTTTGCGGCGGAGAGCTGCGCTAGGGCAAAGTATCCTGCATCCTGCCATGCTACATTCCACGTTGCCTTAAAAAAAGCGTCGTAAGCCTCGTCATATTTTTCTTGCAGCTGCAGGCAGCAGCCAAGATTGTAGTGCGGTTCGCCGTCGTACGGGTTGGGGTTGCGCTCCTGTTGCGTTGCAATGGCGCTTGCAAAGTAGGGTTCTGCCTTGCCGAGCTGCCCTCTGCGCATGAGCAGCAAGCCCATGGCATTGTTGCAGCGAATGTCGCCCGGCTCTCTCCGCAGCGCCTCAAGGTAGTAGTCTTCGGGGTTGCGGGTGGCGTGGCGGTATTGCTCTATGTGCAGCCCGGTGAGGTAGAGCTGCTCAATGGAGGCAATTTCTTTCGGATCTTTTGCGGCTCGCGCGGGGTTGGGGGCAGGCTTTATCTCCGGCTTGTCCGCTTGGTAGCGCAGCATCAGCGTTTGGTCTTCGGCGTACAGCTCAAAAATCAGCTCTTCGGGGGGCAGGTTGCCGGTTGGCAGGGAGGTTTTGTAGGGCCGCGCCGGAGAAACGTCGATGGTATTGCTGAGCAAAGCTCTTCCCGCGGCGTCCTTCAGCACCAGCCGCAGGTTTTTGTGGGCGGCGGTGGTGTAAAGAATTACGGTAGCCGCTCCATCCTTTACCTCAACGTTTACAATAGCGTCTTTGTTGGCATTTTTCACGTAGCCCACCTCGGCGTAGGGCATAAAGTACTGCGTCCACGCTTTTTCCTCGTATGGTTGCAGCCAGCTGAAGTCGGGTTGGTTGTCCGTGTAAACGCCGGTCATCAGCTCAATGTAGGGGCCGTCTTCGTCGGTGAGGTTTCTGTCCCATGCCGCGCCAAAATCGCCGCAACCCCACGTCCACTGCTTTTTGCCGGGCGAAACGTGGTGGTCGGCCACGTGCAGCAATCCGCCTCCTGCGCTTTCGTCGTACCCGCCCACGAAGTCGAACTTGGAGCTGATGGCCATGTAGGAGGTGGGCACCGGAATATTTTTGTACCTCGATATATCCACCCCCGCCGAGTAGTCCTGCTTGTAGTACGTGCCCGTGGCGATGGGGAAGTTGGAAACGTCGCGCTTGCCGTGGTCGAACACCGCGTACACATCGGGCGGAAAAACGGAGTGGTAGTCGCCGTGCACCACCACCGCAGGGTTGGCCCACCACAGGAATGTTTGCGGAAAAGGGGTGCGGTTGTAGATTTTCACCTTTATTTCCAAGTAGGCTTTTCCCGGGTAGAGGGTAAAACCCTGCATACCCTTTGTTCGGAACATGCGCTCCACCTCGCTGCACCAAACGGTTTTGCTGCCGTCTGCATGCTCCTCCACCGTGCAGTCGGTAGGCAGAAACGTGCTTGGGCGGTGGTGCTGAGGCCAGTTGAACTCAATCCCGCCCGAAATCCATGGCCCCGTCAGCCCCACCAGCGCAGGCTTGATGACCTGATTGTAGTAAACAAAGTGGCGCTTTTTTACCTTATCGTAGGCCATCTGCACGCGCCCTCCCAGCTCGGGCAGTATCATAATCTTCAGGTACTCGTTTTCGAGAAACAGCGCCTTGTAGGGCTTGTCGATTTTTTTGTCGGATATTTTTTCCACCACCGCGTAGGGGTAAACCGCGCCGGAGCTGCCCTGATACACGCGCTTCTCAAGAAACATCGGGTTTTTCTCCTCTTCCCCTATTTCGTAGGTAGGGAGCATCACAGTTTCCTCCCACGCCTTAGCTACGCCCGCCTCGCTAACGGTGGGGCGAATGAGATATTCGGTAATTTTTTCCATTGCTGTAGTTTATTTTGAGATTATTTCAAGCTAATTTGCCATAAGTCCATCGTATGAATTAATTTATATTGGGGAAAATACCCCTAAAGACAACCGTCTCTCGGTAGCAACGTCGCCCCGCCGCCTCTCCCGCATCCCGTAGGGATGCGTCTCTCGATAGCAACGTCGCTCCACCACATCTCCCGCATCCCGTAGGGATGCGTCTCTCGGTAGCAACGTCGTTCCGCCGCATCTCCCGCATCCCGTAGGGATGCAAAGACGCTGAAGAAGTTAGCCAACCTTCTTTTCTTAACGTGATGAATTAGGCTTTAGGCTTACGCACGATATTCCGCGCCTCGCGCAATTCAAAATTACTGTCAGTGCGTTGATTTTAAAAATTTTCTTATAATATATTGATAATCAATAAAATAAAATGCTCTTTGATTTCTTGAAATTGAATTTTTAAGCTGCAATTTTGAGAATTTTCATTCGAAAATCTCAAGGCTATGTATTCCGGTAAATATGTTTTCTCACAAATGCTGTCGTTTTTTGACCGCTATGAGCTTATACTTTCCATAAAAGCTAATTGTTGTGAGCAAGTCCCGCAGGGACGGCACTTTATTAACCGTAGGCTTTAGCCTACGGCAGCTAAGTAATCCCCTCTCCACA
>JAISLN010000102.1 GCA_031290835.1 Prevotellaceae bacterium | reverse complement strand
TCGTCGCCCATGAGCATGGAAAAAATTCGGTCGGCTTCGGCGGCGCTTTCGATGCTTACCTGCCGTAGCGTGCGGTAGGCGGGGTTCATGGTGGTATCCCAAAGCTGCTCGGCGTTCATTTCGCCGAGACCTTTGTAGCGCTGCACGTGCAAACCGGAGTCCTTGCCTTTGCCTATTTCCTCTATGGCTGCCAGCCGCTGGTCTTCCGTCCAACAGTATTGCTCCTGCTTGCCTTTTTTTACCAAGTAGAGCGGTGGCGTTGCAATGTAGAGGTGCCCGTTTTTGATGAGGTCCACCATGTAGCGGAAGAAAAACGTCATAATGAGCGTTGCGATATGGCTGCCGTCCACGTCGGCGTCGGTCATGATGATGACTTTGTAGTAGCGCAGCTTGGAGAGGTTGAGCGCCTTGCTGTCCTCCTCCGTGCCAATGGTAACGCCGAGCGCGGTGAAGATATTTTTGATTTCCTCGCTGTCGAAAATCTTATGCTCCATTGCCTTTTCCACGTTCAGGATTTTTCCGCGCAGCGGGAGTATAGCCTGAAAAGCCTTGTCGCGCCCTTGCTTTGCCGTGCCGCCTGCGGAGTCGCCCTCCACGAGGTAGATTTCGCATTTTTGCGGGTCGCGGTCGGAGCAGTCCGAAAGCTTGCCGGGCAGGCCAGCCCCCGAAAGCACCGATTTGCGCTGTACCATTTCGCGCGCCTTGCGGGCTGCGTGGCGAGCGGTGGCGGCAAGCACCACCTTGTCTATGATGGCTTTGGCGTCTTTGGGATTTTCTTCGAGGTAGTTCTCCAGCGCAACGCTCACCGCCTGCGATACTGCGGCGGTAACCTCGTTGTTGCCGAGCTTGGTTTTGGTTTGCCCCTCAAACTGCGGCTCCGCCACCTTTACGGAGATAACGGCGGTAAGCCCTTCGCGAAAGTCGGCGGGGTCTATTTCAAATTTCACCTTGCTCAACAGGCCGCTTTTTTCGGCAAAATTTTTGAGCGTGGTGGTCAGCCCGCGGCGAAAGCCCGATAGGTGCGTTCCTCCCTCTATCGTGTTGATGTTGTTCACGTAGGAGTGCACGTTTTCGGAGTAGCCGGTGTTGTATTGCAGGGCAATTTCGACCGGCACGCTGTTCTTTTCGGTTTCGAGGTAGATGGGCTTTTCGATTAGCTTTTCGCGGCTGGCGTCGAGGTAGGCTACAAATTCTTTCAGGCCTTCCTGCGAAAAAAAGATTTCGCTTTTGGGCGTTGCGGCTTCCGCGCCTGCGTCGTCGCTGCGCTGAGGCGTGCGCTTGTCGGTGATGCTGAGCGTTATGCCCTTGTTGAGGAAGGCCAGCTCGCGCAGGCGGCTCGCCAAGATATCGTAGCTGAAGTCTGTGGTTTGCGTAAAGATTTCGGGGTCGGGCTTAAAGGTGATGACCGTTCCGCGCAGGTTTGTGCTGCCTGTTTCTTTGATTTCACCTTGCGGTACGCCTCGGCTGAACTCCATTTGGTACGCTTTTCCGTCGCGCCGCACCTCTGCCAATAGACTCACCGAAAGAGCGTTTACGCACGAAACGCCGACTCCGTGCAGCCCTCCCGAAACTTTGTAGTTGCTCTTGTCAAATTTGCCGCCTGCGTGCAGCACGGTGAGCACCACTTCGAGCGCCGATTTGCCTTCTTCCGGCATGACGCCAATGGGGATGCCTCGCCCGTCGTCGGTTACGGAGATGGAGCCGTCTTCGTTGATGCAAACGTCAATGTTTTTGCAGTGCCCCCCGAGCGCTTCGTCGATGGAGTTGTCCACCACCTCGTAAACAAGGTGGTGCAAGCCCCTCGACCCCACATCGCCAATGTACATGGAGGGGCGCATGCGGACTGCCTCCAATCCCTTTAGCACCTGAATATTGCTTTCGGAGTATTCTCCCGAATTTTTTTGTTCTTCTAATGACATGATCTAAATTTTTAAATTCAAGCGGGGACAAAAATACCAAAAATTATCTCATGAAAGGCAAAAAAGGTTTCCAACTTATAAACAGTAACGAATTATTATAAGCCCTTTCTTGCTAAAATTGTGCGCTGTTTTTCAGGATAGTTTTCTTACGCCAAAAATAATACCTACTTTTGCATGTTAATTAAAAAAATTAATACCGCTGTGGATTTTCGTACGCAAATAGCTGTGGAGCCCATGCCGCGCAGGATGGGCTATGAGCATAAGGTGATGCTGGTTGGCTCGTGCTTTGCCGCCAACTTGGCTGCGCGGCTGCAAGGTCTCAAGTTTGCCGCCATGAGCAACCCCTTTGGCGTGCTGTACAACCCCGTTTCGGTGGCGCAGAGCCTGCGGCGAATGGGCGAAAAGCGCCTGCTCGCCGCGTCCGACCTGCGCTACGGGCAGGGGCTGTGGTTTAGCTACACGCACCACAGCCGCTTTGCCCACCCCGACAGGGACGAGTGCCTGCGCCGGATTAACGAAAGCATCCTGCGCGGGGCGTGGGGGCTGAAAACTGCCGACTTTTTGGTGGTAACGCTGGGAACGTCGTGGGCGTACAGGCTTAAGGAAACGGGGGAGGTGGCGGCTTGCTGCCACAAAAGCCCCGACAGGGACTTTGAGCGCTTCTTTCTTTCGCCGGACGAAACGGCTGCCGCGCTCTGCGATATGGTGCGCAGCGTGCAGGACAAAAATTCGGGCGTGCAGGTTATTTTTACCGTAAGCCCCATTCGCCACTGGAAGGATGGCGCGCACGGCAATCAGCTGAGCAAAGCCGCGCTGCTGCTTGCGGTGGAGCAAGCGCTGCAAAAAACGGAAAACACCGCCTACTTCCCCGCCTACGAAATTTTGCAGGACGAGCTGCGCGACTACCGGTTTTACGCAAGCGATATGCTGCATCCTTCGGAGGTGGCGGTGGAGTATATTTGGGAAAAATTTGAGCAGGCCGCCCTTAGCGAAAGCGCAAGGCAAACAATGGCGGAGGTAAAACACCTACTCGCCGCCAAGGCGCACCGCCCGTTTAACGCCGATGCGCCGGAGTACCGGAGCTTTTTGGAGGCGCAGCATCAAAATCTGTTGCAGCTCAAGCAGCGGCTGCCACACTTGGATTGGGAAGATGAAGAAGCTTTTTTTGCAAAACATTAGCCGCCGATTTTCGGCAATACAGCGCTGCCCCTACTGCGGCAAAGGTAAGGCACGCCTAAGCTTGCTCTGGTTTATCGACGTGGACGCCAAGCTCGCCTGCAGCAGCTGCAAGGCGCAAATGGCGCACGTCAACTTTTTGTGCACGGCTGTGCTCTACTCGCTTGGCATTATGCTAATATACGTCATGGTGCAGCGGTGGGGCTTGACCCACAGCATAGATCAGCTCAAGGCAAGAATTGTAGCGCTGGCGCTGGCGGTAGCTGTGGCGGCAACCCTGATTCGCCTTGTGCTGCTGTACTTGCTTTGGTGGATAAAAAAGCCGGAACCTGCCCGAGATGCTTAAAAATGTAAAAACCTTGAACAACGACCTCCTATACCAAATTGCCCTCACGCTTATTCCCGGCGTTGGCAGCATCACCGCAAAGCAGCTCATTGCCTACTGCGGCAACGCCGAAGCTGTGCTTACGTCGTCGGCGCAGGCGCTCCTTCGCATCCCCGACGTAGGTCCTTCGCTCTCCGGCGCTATCGCCTCCTCGAAGCAAACCGCGCTCAACCGGGCAAAGGAGGAGCTGGAGTTTATGGAGAAAAACGGCGTACAGGCGTTTTCCTTTCTGGATAAGGGCTACCCCGAGCGCTTGCGCAACTGCGAGGACAGCCCCCTCGTTTTGTACGCTAAGGGCGCAACAGACCTCAACGCAGCTAAGGTAATAAGCATAGTAGGCACGCGCAACGCTACCGCCTACGGCAGGCAGCAGTGCGAAAATTTGGTGCGCGACATTGCCGGCCTGTATGCGCCGCTGGTGGTGAGCGGCTTGGCGTTTGGCATTGACGTTTGTGCGCACCGCGCGGCGCTCGCCAACGGGCTGCCCACCGTTGCCGTGCTGGGGCACGGGCTGGATATGATATATCCGTCGCAGCACGCCAACGTGGCGCGGGAGATGCTACAGCAGGGCGGCGCCCTCCTGAGCGATTTTACCTCAAGGTGCCAAATGGATCCCGCCAACTTTGTGAAGCGCAACCGGATTGTGGCGGGCATGGCGGATGCTACCATTGTGGTAGAATCGGCGGAGAGAGGCGGGGCGCTCATCACCGCAGGCATGGCGTTTGACTACGCCCGCGACGTGATGGCGGTTCCCGGGCGCGTGGGCGACAAAACTTCGGCGGGATGCCTCAAGCTCATCAAGGCCAACAAGGCCGCCCTCATCGAAAGCGCCGCCGACGTGGCGTATAACCTCGGCTGGGACATTTCTAAAAAGTCGCCGGTACAGCAATCGCTCTTTTTGCCGGAGCTGTCGGGCGACGAAAAACAGCTGCTCGCCTTTCTGTCCGCTACCGAGGCGCAAAGCATCGACGTTATTTGCCGCAGCACCGGGCTGGCCATGCCAAAGGTTTCGTCGTCGCTGCTCAACTTGGAGTTCAGCGGGCTGGTGAAGGCGCTGCCGGGAAAAATGTTTTTGAAAGCGTAAGAATTATAGAAATAGTGAAGTTCTTACAAAGGCAAGTATTTTTCCATTTTTTTTGTAACTTTGCAAATTAGTTTTCGTTTTGGCGCCTGAGGGGGTTTCTGGATTTTAGTAGCTGCACAAACAAAAGGTCGTGGAATACTCGGGCGCCTTTTTTTAATATTGACGCACATTTTTTTGATGACAAAAAAGAAACCAACTTCTTCTTCGCCTTCCGGCGCTGCTGCCGTTGAGCTGCTTTGCAGCACCATAGCCGAAGCCATGCTCGACAAAAAGGCGCAGCGCGTGCTGAGCCTCGACCTTAGCCAAATAGAGAGCGCCATAGCAACCGCCTTTGTGCTCTGCAACGCCGATTCCACCACGCAGATTGAGGCCATTGCCGACAACGTAGAGGAGCATGTGCGAAAGGTGCTGGGCGAAAAGCCCGTGCGCCGCGAAGGATTTGGAAATTCTATCTGGATAATCCTTGACTACGTGGACGTGATGGTGCACATTTTTCAGACCGAAGCGCGCAATTTTTACCGCCTTGAGGCGCTGTGGGCCGACGCCAAGCAGCGGAGCTACGACGAGGAGCGCCAAGCATCGGCAAAGAAAGAGGAAAAAACCTCCTCAAAAGCATTGGCAACAGAAAAAACGCCGACAAAAAAAGCTGCCGCGCCTAAGGTTGCCGTCGCAAAAAAACCTAAAGCTGCCGCCGCAAAAGCGAGCACGGCAAAAAAGGCGACTCCCGTTACCCCAAAAATCACAAGCGCCAAAATAACCAAGCCCGCTGCAAAGAAGACGGAATCGGCTGTGAAGAAAACAGCATCGGCTGCAAAGAAGACGGAGTCGGCTGCAAAGAAAACAGCGTCGGCTGCAAAAAAAGCTGTAGCCGCTAAAATCAATAAATCATAAACCCCTAAAATCAATAAATCCCAAGTATGACGACGGAGCAAAACGACACAAAAACGAAGCAGCCTGCAGAGAAGCAGCAACAGCAACCGCGCGGCGGCAGGCCCAACAACAACGTATATTGGATTTACGCCCTGATAATTATGGGTATCTTTGGCGTCAACTACTTTCTCAACTCGGGCAACCCGACGGAGGTTACGTGGCGCGAGGTGCGCACCAAGATGATAGCCGACGAGGATGTTGCCAAGGTTGTGGTGATTACCAACGCCCGCAAGGTGGAGGTTTTCCTCAAGCCCGACAGGCTGGAGAAGTACGCAAACCGCTTCAAGGGCGCGTTTGATTCGCCCTCGAAGCAGGGGCCTCACTTCTTTTTCACCATTGGCGACACCAAGGCGTTTCAAGATCAGCTGGCGCTGGCGCAGGAGCATATCGCCGAAAGCGAACGCATTGAGCCTGACTTTATAGAGCACACCAACTACTTGGGCAATATCATCGGGTGGCTGCTGCCGGTGATGCTGATTATCGGGATATGGATGTTTTTCATGCGGCGTATGGGCGGCGGCATGGGCGGCGGCATGGGCGCCGGAATTTTCAGCGTGGGAAAATCCAAGGCGCAGCTCTTTGACAAGGACAGCAAGGTGCGCATCACCTTCAACGACGTTGCGGGGCTGGAGGAAGCAAAGGTCGAAATTATGGAAATTGTGGATTTTTTGAAAAATCCCAAGCGCTACACCGACCTTGGCGGAAAAATCCCCAAGGGCGCCCTGCTGGTAGGACCTCCGGGAACGGGCAAAACCCTGCTGGCAAAGGCGGTGGCGGGCGAGGCAAACGTCCCCTTCTTCTCCCTCTCCGGCTCCGATTTTGTGGAAATGTTTGTGGGCGTTGGGGCGTCCCGCGTGCGCGACTTGTTTAAGCAGGCAAAGGAAAAAGCGCCCTGCATCATCTTTATCGACGAAATTGACGCCATCGGCCGCGCGCGCGGCAACAAAACCGCCTTTACCACCAACGACGAGCGCGAAAATACCCTCAACCAACTCCTCACGGAAATGGACGGCTTTGCCTCCAACTCCGGCGTAATCATCCTTGCGGCCACCAACCGCGCCGACATTCTCGACCGTGCGCTGCTGCGCGCGGGTCGCTTCGACAGGCAAATCCACGTGGACCTGCCCGACCTGAAGGAGCGCCTCGAAATATTCAAGGTGCACCTGCGCGGGCTAAAGCTGATGGATGGCTTTGAGATAGATTTTCTCGCCAAGCAAACGCCCGGCTTTTCGGGCGCCGACATCGCCAACGTGTGCAACGAAGCGGCGCTCATTGCCGCCCGCAAAATGAAGCCGAGCATCGACAGGCAGGATTTTCTCGACGCCGTTGACCGCATTGTGGGCGGGCTGGAGAAAAAGAACAAAATTATTTCGGTGGAGGAAAAGCGCACCATTGCCTACCACGAGGCGGGGCACGCCACGGTGAGCTGGCTGCTGGAGCACGCCAACCCGCTGGTAAAGGTCACCATCATCCCGCGCGGACGCTCGCTCGGCGCAGCGTGGTACCTGCCCGAAGAGCGGCAAATCACCACGCAGGAACAGCTGCTGGACGAAATGGCGGCAACCCTTGGCGGACGCGCCTCTGAGGAGCTCACCTTCCACAAAATTTCTACCGGAGCGCTCAACGACTTGGAGCGCATCACCAAGCAAGCCTACTCCATGATTGCCTACTTTGGCATGAGCAACAAGCTGCGCAACCTTAGCTACTACGACTCTTCGGGGCAGGAGTACTCGTTTGCGAAGCCGTATAGCGAAAAAACCGCCGAAGCTATCGACGAGGAGGTGCAGGCGCTGATAGATAAGGCGTACAAGCTGGCAAAACAGGTGCTGACGCAGAACAAAAAGGGCCTGAAACAGCTGGCGGAGCTGCTGCTGGAGCGCGAGGTGATTTTTAGCGAAGACTTGGAAAAAATATTCGGCAAGCGCAAGGGCGAGCACAACGACCTGCTCATTTCCGCCGCCGCCGCCGATTCCGACAACGCCGCCGCCGTCCCCGCCGATGCTGACGCCGCCGCCGCCGAAGCGCAGGAAAAGCCCAAGCGAAAGTCGCGCAAGCCTAAATCCGAAGCCGCTGCCGAGCCAACGCCCGCACCCGCGCCGGTTACGGAGCAATCGCTATTCGATGCGCCGTTGCCCAAGCCCTTGCCGACAGAAGCGCCGGCAGCTGCGGAAAGCAAAGTTGACGGCGAGCCAAAGCAGGAGGAAAACGCATAGGGGGAGTACCTTAAGATGAAAAATCCTCTGATTTTTAAGGAAATTGCACAGCATATTGCCGAATAAGAAAAACATCTATCTTTGTAAAACGGAAAAATTGACATTTATGAAAAAAAGACAGCAGAAAAGTTAAGTGATTTTTTGATAGATATTGCCAAGTTGGTCTTTGGCGGCGTGGTGTTGAGCATAATCTTAGACTTGGAAATTAACAAAATGGGTGTGCTTTTAGCAGGCGTATTTACTACTACACTTTTAGCGCTTTTTGGATTTAGATTATATAACAAAGAATAGCCATGGAATTTATTTATTTATGTATCGGCTTATCGGTCGGTTCTATTATCGGAATTATTGTTGTGAGCATTCAGGACCGTGCAAAAAATAAGAAGTTAGTGTAGCCATCTCTCTCTAACACGAATGACCTTGCCTGCCTGCCTGCCTGCGCCTGCACCCGCGCCGGTTACGGAGCAATCGCTATTCGATGCGCCGTTGCCCAAGCCCTTGTCGGCAGAAGCGCCGGCAGCTGCGGAAAACAAAGTTGACGGCGAGCCAAAGCAAGAGGAAGGAGCACAGGGGTAGGGTAGAAGAGACATTAAAGGATAAAATCATGGAATTTATTTATTTATTCATCGGCTTATCGGTAGCTTCTATTATTATCGGTATTATTGTTGCGCGGATTCAAGACCGTGCAATTAAGAAGCGACAGACAAAAACGCATCTTTAAAAATTTTATCATGAATATTTCTACACGCAACAAGTGGAAGCTGGGGTTAACGCTATTCTTTCTTGGCTTTTTGGGCGTACTGTCCATGCTGACGGTTTCGCTTCCCGTGCCGCCGGAGGGTGTGCAAAAAATTTCGCCGATGGCAATAAAAGTGCTCTTGGTGGTGCAGCCAAGCTTTGTATTGCTGCTTGCCGTTATTGCGGGAACAATGCTGCATACCAAAGTCGGCTTGTCCGTGCCGACAATTTCCGCTATCCTGAAAATAGAAGCGCCGCGAACAAAATTTGTTGAGCAGCTAAAGTATGGCGCGCTGTTGGGAGTGTTGTCGTCTTTGCTCGTCATGGCAGCCGTCTTTATTTTTCAATTCTTTGTCCCGCAGGAGCTGGCGGCGCTCAACGCTAACGTCAACATAACGCCTGTGGCGCGGCTATGCTACGGCGGATTGACGGAGGAGCTGTTGCTGCGCTTTGGGTTTATGACCTTTGCCGTGTGGCTTGCTTCAAAATTCACCAAAAACCTGAACCGTTTGATATACTGGACGGGCATTGCCGTATCGACGTTGGTGTTTGCGGTGGGGCATTTTCCGGCTGTTTTTGCAGCGGTAGCCCACCCCTCGGCGCTGTTGCTGGCGTACATTCTAATTGGAAACTCAATAGGAGGTCTTGCGTTTGGCTGGCTCTACTGGAAAAAAGGGCTTGAAGCCGCATGTATTGCGCACATGTTTTTTCACGTTGTTGTAATCCTTGCAGGCTTGCTTGGGTTTCAGCAGTGAGCGGAAAACAGCTTGTTTAAGGAAGTGAGTAATAATTTTTTTTAGAAATGACAAAAAGCTATGGAAGCAGATTGGATTAAAATATATGAGTCTGCCGATGCCATATCGGTAGAGCTGTTGAGGCAGCGGTTGGAGGAAGAAAATATATACGCGGTAGCGCTTAGCCACCGCGATTCGGAGCTGGGCATTGGCGAGGTGGAGCTGTACGTGCACGAATCAAACAGCGACGCGGCAAAGAAGTTTATACCATAATCCCTTTTTCATGAAGCTAAGCAACCTGTTTATTCGGCTTTTGTCGGGCGCGGTTTACGTGGCGCTGGTGCTGGGGTCGCTGTACCTGTGCCCGCAGGTCTTTGTGGGCGTTATGGCGGTGGCCATGGTAGTATCCATGCACGAGTTCTACGGCATTGCCGCAAAAACGGAGGTGAAGCCTCAGCGCCTTGCCGGGGTGCTGTGCGGCGTGGCGGTGTTTGCGGCGTGCTACGCAGGCTCGTTTGGCTTGGCGGGCGAAGCCTGCAACCGCGTTTTCTTTTACCTGCCGATACCGCTGGCGGTGTTTGTGTTTTTTGCGGAGCTTTTTCGCAAGGAGAGCATGCCGTTTACCAACATTGCCTACACGCTGCTGGGCGTTCTGTACGTGGCGCTGCCGTTTTCGCTCGTCAGCTTTGTGTACAAGGCCGGCGGAGCCAACGCTATGTGCAGCTTTTTTGTTTTGCTTTGGGCCAACGACAGCTTTGCCTACCTGTTTGGCGTTGCCTTTGGCAGGCACAAGCTGTTTCCGTCCATTTCGCCCAAAAAATCGTGGGAAGGCTACGTTGGCGGCATCATTTCGGTGGTAGCGGCTGCGTGGGTGCTGCACTGGCTGTTTGGGGATGTGGCGCTTGTTCATACCGTATCTTTTGGCGTCATCATTTCGGTTACCGCCGTGCTTGCCGATCTGGTAGAGTCGATGTTCAAGCGCAGCGCCGGCGTTAAGGATTCGGGCGCCATCATGCCCGGGCACGGCGGCTTGCTCGACAGGTTTGATGCGGTGCTGCTCTCTCTACCGCTGGTGTTTACTTACGTGCAGCTATTTATGTAGAAAAAAGGCGCACGGCAAATCTCGTTACCTCATTTGTAGTATCAAAACTTGCAAAACTTGCAAGTTTTGATACTACAGCGTATTTTTGTAGCATGAAAAAAATAGTAGAGCGCCGGGAATACTTGGATAAGCTCTTATCCTACAAGGATAAAGACCTTATTAAGGTGGTGAGCGGCTTGAGGAGGTCGGGAAAATCCACCTTGCTGGAGCTTTTTAGCCGGCAGCTGCTCCAAGCGGGGGTGAGCGAGGCGCAGGTTCAGCTTTATAATTTTGAGCTGCCCGAAAATTTTCTGGGTAAAACGTGGAGCGATATTTACTTTGAAATAAAATCAAAGGCGCAAAGTGGCGCTACAAATTATATTTTTCTGGATGAAATTCAGAACATTCCGCAGTTTGAAAAGTTGGTTGACGGGCTTTTTGCCTCCCAAAATATGGATATTTACGTTACGGGGTCAAATGCCTACCTGCTGTCGGGCGAGCTTGCCACGCTGCTAAGCGGCAGGTATATTGAAATATCCATACTCCCGTTTTCTTTTGCCGAATATCTGATGCTCAGAGAAATAGACATTTCAAACAGGTACCTGAACTACGCGGCTTTTTTCTTTGACTACGTCAACGAATCTTCGCTTCCGAGAGGTGCGGCGCTGCGTTCGGAAGGATTTGAAAAAATATACGAATATCTTAACGCTATTTATGCTACAATAGTAGAAAAAGACATTGCGCAGCGGTACCAAATTCGCGACAGAAGAATGTTTGAGAATGTTGCCAAGTTTGCCGCGTCCAACATTGGCAATCGGCTGTCGCCAAGTAGCATCGCCAAATCGTTGAAGTCCGACGGCCAAAATGTGCATCACGCAACGGTAGAAAAATTTCTTGACTGCCTTTGCGAAAGCTTTGTCTTCTACAAAGTGCACCGCTTTGATATTAAGGGCAAAAAACAGCTGGTTACGCAGGAAAAGTATTACATTGCCGATTTGGGGCTGCTGAATGTCCTTGTTGGCAGGGAACGGACGGCTGACAGGGGGCATATTCTGGAAAATGTGGTCTATTTGGAGCTGCTCCGCCGCGGATACAAGGTGTGGGTGGGCGCATTGAGAAGCGGAGAGGTTGACTTTACCGTGAAAAATCGGGCGGGAGAGGTGGAGTACTTTCAGGTGGCGTGGCAGCTGCCCGACGGCAACGCCACCGA
Source organism: Prevotellaceae bacterium (assembly GCA_031290835.1). Lineage (GTDB taxonomy): Bacteria > Bacteroidota > Bacteroidia > Bacteroidales > UBA932 > JAITMY01. Next base: position 12,606 of record JAISLN010000102.1, on the reverse strand, counting down.
GCGGGAGTTTGGCTCGCTGGAAGCCATTGGCGATAATTACCCCAAGTATCTGCTTACAACCGAGTCGTTTCCGCAAACGAGGAACGGAATAAAGCACCTTAACGTTTTTGAGTGGCTGTTGAGTAAACCGTGAATGGAGCATTTTTAGCAAGTCAAGTATTCACTTATAAAAAAACGATTAGCGTATGAAAATATCAGTAGTAGGAACGGGCTACGTGGGCTTGGTGAGCGGCGCGTGCTTTGCCGAAACGGGCATAACGGTAACCTGCGTGGACGTGAACCAAGCGAAGATTGCCGCGCTCAACGCCGGAGCAATCCCGATATGGGAGCCGGGGCTTGACGAGGTGGTGCGGCGCAACGCGGCAAAAAATCGCCTTCACTTCACCACCTCGCTCGGCGAGAGCTTGGCGGAGGCCGACGCCGTGTTTATTGCGGTGGGAACGCCTTCGGGCGAGGACGGGAGCGCCGACCTGAGCTACGTGCTGCAGGTAGCCTCGGAGGTGGGAAAGCACCTCGACCGCTACCTTGTGGTGGTAACCAAGAGCACCGTGCCGGTAGGCACCTCGAGGCTGGTGAAGCAGGCGGTGCAAAAGGAGCTTGACGCGCGCGGCGCAAAGGTGGAGTTTGACGTAGCCTCAAACCCCGAATTTTTGAAAGAGGGCAGCGCAATTGAGGATTTCCTGAAGCCCGACAGAATTGTTATCGGCACCGAAAGCAAGCGGGCGCAAGAGCTGATGGAGAAGCTCTACAAGCCTTTTCTGCTCAACGGACACCCGATTATCTTCATGGACATCGCCTCGTCGGAGCTGACAAAGTACGCCGCCAACGCAATGCTGGCAACAAAAATCAGCTTCATGAACGACATTGCCAACCTCTGCGAGCTGGTGGGCGCAGACGCCACGCTGGTGCGCAAGGGCATCGGCAGCGACCCGCGCATTGGCGCCAAGTTTATCTACCCGGGCGCGGGCTACGGCGGCAGCTGCTTCCCAAAGGATGTGAAAGCTATCATAAAAACGGCCGACGAACACGGGCATTCGCTCGAAATACTGAAATCGGTGGAGCAGGTCAACGAGCGGCAAAAGCATTTGCTGTTCAACAAAATTTGGGCTTTCCTTGGTGGCGACCTCAAGGGCAGGCGCGTGGCTGTTTGGGGGCTTGCCTTCAAGCCCAACACCGACGACATGCGCGAAGCGCCGGCGCTGACCGTGATACGCCGCCTGCTGGAGCACGGCGCTACGGTGGCGGCCTACGATCCGGTGGCCATGCAGGAGGCCAAAAAGTACGTTGGCGACAGCGTAGAGTACCACACGTCGGCATACGAGGCGCTGAAAGGCGCAGAGGCGCTGGCGCTCATGACCGAGTGGTCGGAGTTTCGCGTGTTCGATTACGGCGCGGCAAAGCAGCTGATGAAAACGCCCGCTGTCTTTGACGGTCGCAACATCTACGATCCGGCAGAAATGAAAGGCCACGGATTTTACTACTACGGAATAGGACGAGCTAAGAGCTAACTAAGAGTTAAGAGGTAAGGGCTAAGAGGTAAGAGATTTCCCAATTCCTAAACTTCTACTTCTGCACGTCTAACTTCTAAACTCCTCAAAAAAAAATTATGAAGCGTATTTTGGTGACCGGCGGCGCCGGATTTATTGGCTCGCACCTGTGCGAGCGGCTGCTGAACGAGGGCAACGATGTGCTGTGCCTCGACAACTACTTCACGGGGAGCAAGGCCAACATTGCCCACCTGTTGAGCAACCCCTACTTTGAGCTGGTGCGCCACGACGTAACCGCGCCGTTTTACGCCGAAGTGGACGAAATATACAACTTGGCGTGCCCCGCTTCGCCCGTGCACTATCAGTACAACCCCATCAAAACGATAAAAACGTCGGTGATGGGCGCTATCAACATGCTGGGCTTGGCAAAGCGCGTAAAGGCAAAAATTCTGCAAGCCTCCACGAGCGAGGTGTACGGCGACCCTGCCGTGCATCCGCAGCCCGAAGAGTACTGGGGCAACGTAAACCCCATTGGCATTCGCTCGTGCTACGACGAGGGCAAGCGCTGCGCCGAAACCCTGTTCATGGATTACCACCGGCAAAATGGCGTGCGCATTAAGCTTGTGCGCATCTTCAACACCTACGGCCCCCGCATGAATCCAAACGACGGGCGCGTAGTGTCGAACTTCATCGTGCAGGCGCTGCGCGGCGACAACATCACCATATACGGCAGCGGAACGCAAACGCGCAGCTTTCAGTACGTGGACGACTTGGTGGAGGGGCTTATCCGAATGATGAATACCGACGGTACCGTTATAGGCCCCGTAAACATTGGCAACCCAAACGAGTTTACCATGCTGGAGCTGGCGGAAAAAGTGCTGGCGCAGGTCGGCTCAGCATCAAAAATCGTTTATCACCCCTTACCCTCCGACGACCCCAAGCAACGCCAACCCAAAATTGACAAGGCATACAGCCTGCTCAACGGCTGGCAGCCTAAGGTGCAGCTGGAGGAAGGGCTGAAAAAAACGGTCGAATATTTTAGGGGAGTGAATAACGAATAACGAATAGTGAATAATACTACTACATTTAGCTTCATCGTATGCAAAAGATTTTGGTAACCGGCGCTAACGGGCAGCTCGGAAGCGAAATAAGGGAGTTGGCGTCGGCTTGCGCCGCGTCGCTTGAGCTTGTTTTTACCGACGTGGCGGAGTTGGATATTACCAACCTCGAAGCGGTGCAGGCGTTTTTTAGGAAGGAAAACCCCGACTTCGTTGTCAACTGCGCCGCCTACACCGCCGTGGACAAAGCCGAGGCGGAAAAGGAGCTTGCCGAAGCGATTAACTATCTTGCCGTGGCAAACCTCGCAAAGGCAAGCGCAGCGGCGGGAGCGCGATTTGTGCACATCTCCACCGACTACGTTTTTGATGGGAGAAAAAACAGACCCTACCGCGAGGACGACAGAACCAACCCGCAATCGGTGTACGGGCTGACCAAAATGCGCGGCGAAGAAGCGGCGCTGGCTTACATCGGCAGCATGGTTATTCGCACCGGATGGCTCTACTCCAACTTTGGCAACAACTTTGTAAAAACCATGCTGCGGCTTGGCGCCGAAAAGCCGCAGCTGAGCGTGGTCTATGATCAGGTAGGCACGCCGACCAACGCTGCCGACTTGGCGCGCTGCATCCTAAGCATCATCGGCAAAGTGGCGGTGCGCGAAAAGGAGTTTGTGAGCGGCGTGTTCCACTTTAGCAACGAGGGGGTGTGCAGCTGGTACGATTTTGCGGTGCAGGTCATGAAGCTCGGCAAGCGTCCCTGCAAGGTGCTGCCCATTGAGAGCAGCGCCTACCCTACGCCTGCCCCGCGACCCACCTACAGCGTGCTCTGCAAGGAAAAAATAAAAGCCGCCTACGATGTGGAAATTGCGCACTGGGCAGACAGCTTGGAAGCGTTGCGGCTGTTTGGGTAGAAGTTGAGATGCTATAGCCTTAATTTACTATACTATGAATCTCAAACTTTCCTTACTTCCCGCGCTTTTGATTTTAGCGACGCTTTCGTTGTCGGCTCAACATTCGCAGACCATTCGGGGAACGGTGGTAGAAAAAAACACTTTGCAGCCGCTGCCCGGCGCTAATGTAGCGATACGGCTCAACGGCGGCGTGCTGGGCGCCTTATCCGATACCGGCGGGCATTTTTCCATTGCCAACGTGCCGGTAGGCAGGCATCAGCTGACGGTTACGATGATGGGGTATGTTCCGTATGTGGCGGGGAATATTTTGGTCAACTCGGGAAAGGAAAACTTTTTGGAAATTGCGCTGGAGGAATCGCTGGTTAAGTTAGATGAAGTGGTGGTTACGGTGAAGGTGGACAAAAATTTGCCGCTAAACAGGATGGCTTCGGTGAGCGCCCGTATGTTGAGCAGCGAAGAGGCCAACCGCTACGCCGGCTCGTGGAGCGACCCCGCCCGCATGGCGGCCAACTTTGCCGGCGTAATGGCGTCGGAGGATACGCGCAACGACATCATCATTCGCGGCAACTCTCCGATGGGGCTGCTGTGGAAGTTAGACGGCTTCGACATCCCCAACCCCAACCATTTTGGGGCGATGGGAGGCACGGGAGGTCCCATCGGGATGCTGAACAACAATCAGCTGGCCAACTCCGATTTCTACACGGGCGCGTTCCCTGCCGAGTTTGGCAATGCCCTGTCGGGCGTGTTTGACCTGCGCCTGCGCAACGGCAACAATCAAAAGCACGAGTTTCTTTCCTCCGTGAGCTTCAACGGCTTTGAGCTGGGTGCGGAGGGACCGCTATCAAAAGCAACCGGAGCGTCGTACATGGTTAATGGGCGCTATTCGTTTCTACAAGCCCTTTACGCTATCGGCTTCAAGATGGCAGCCACCGGGGAGGCTATTCCCGAATATCAGGACGTAACGGCAAAAGTGAACATCCCGCTAAAGCGCGGCAACCTTTCGTTCATCACCATGCTGGGCGGTAGCCACATCCACATGGCGCCCGACATGAGCGACGACTCCAAGTGGCAGGAGGGCGACAAAGGCGACGACACGGATGAAGCCAACCGGCAATACTTTGCCGGCTTGACCTACACCCTGCGTATCGGGCAGCAAACGCGCATCGAAAACAGGCTCTCGTGGCAGTATTGCAGCGTTGATATACGGCTAAAGATGCTGAGCTATCCCGACGCTGCCGAAAGCGAATACTACAACGGAAAAACCTCCGAAGGACGCATTGCCTACGCCTCTTCGGTGCACCACCGGCTCAACAGCCGGAATTTCCTTACGGGAGGAGTAGGCATAGACGCTCTTAACACCAACTTAAATGAGGTGTTTTACGGGAACGGTTTTCCCGAACCCTTCCAAGACGGCGTATATCGCTCCACCCCTGCTAAAAGCCCACCTGCAATGGCAACACCGCTTTAGCGACGCTTTGAGCCTCACGCCCGGCGTTTACGCCCATTACTACGAGCTAAACGGCGACATTTCCGTAGAACCGCGCGTTGGGCTAAAGTGGGCGGTGGGCGAGCGCTCGTCTTTCAGCTTGGGCACGGGGCTACATTCGCAGCTGCAACCCCGTCAGGTTTACTTTTGCCGGCTTAGCGGAGAGGAACCCAACAAGGACCTGCGATTTACCAAAAGCGGGCAGCTTGTGCTGGGCTACGACCTGAAGCCGGCTGACAACCTGCGGCTGAAGGTGGAAGCATACTATCAGTACTTGTTTGATGTGCCGGTTATTCCCGAAAAGCCGGAGGAATCCATCCTCAACCTCGGCGATGGCTTCTACAACCAATGGGACGTTGCTTTTGAGAATAAGGGCACGGGCGAAAATTACGGCGTAGAGCTGACGGTGGAGAAATTTTTTGCCCACGGCTACTACTTTTTGCTCACCGCCTCGCTATACGATTCAAAATATACCGGCTACGACGGCGTTGAGCGCAGCACGAAGTTTGCCGGCAACTACGCCGTTACGGCGCTTGGCGGCTACGAATGGAAGATATTTTCAAACCTCCTGTCGGTGAACTTCAAGATAGCTAACATGGGCAACAAGCGCATCCTGCCCGTTTCCGTCGCACATGCCGGTGCATCCTCCGTGTATGACTACGGCGCGGCGTACGAAAAGAAGCTTCCGGCATACTTCCGCTGCGACTTGAATATCAACATGAAGCAAAACTACACAAAATGCGCCATAGAGTGGTTTTTTGAAGTCAACAACCTGACCAACCGAAAAAATGTATGGATGCAGGTGTACAACGCCGGCCGGCAGACCTATGACTACACCTACCAAATCGGAATTATGCCGATGGGCGGCTGTAGGGTGTATTTCTGACAGGATTTTTTTAACTTTGTTGCATTTAAAATCATAGCGAATGAAAAATCTTGGCACAACAATTTTTGTAGCGCTACTGTTTATATCGGCAGCGCAGGTGGCGGCGGGTGAAGCTTTGTTGGATACCATTGTTGACAATGTTGCTAAGCAAACAATAGCTTATCCGCAAGAAAAAATATATGCTCAGGTAGATAAGCCCTGCTATGTTACGGGCGAGGATGTTTGGTTTAGGATATACCTGACCGACGCCATGTCGCACAAACCCGACGCCACAAGCCGCTACGTCTATGCCGAGCTGATTGACCCCGTAGATTCTGTGGTGTGCAGGGTAAAGATAAGGCCCTTATCGGGAGCCTACCATGGGCATATTACGCTCCCCAAAGAGCTGCCGGAGGGTAGCTATTTGCTCCGCTTCTACACCCGCTTCATGGAGGGGTTGGGCGACAGCTATTTTTTCAAGCGCCAAATTGCCGTAAAGCGCCCTTACGCTTCCGCATGCCGCGTAAACGCCTCGTTTGAGTACAACGATGGCAAGGAAACAGTGGGCATAGCGCTGCGCTTCACCGATAAGGAAAATAGGCAGCTTGTAACGCCGGAAAAGGTGCAGATAATAAACGACAAAGGTAAGCTGGTTGACGTGAAGCCGGACGACGATAGCTTGTTCAGGGCTACGCTCAAAGCGCGGAAGGACAGCAAGGGCAACGCCTTATACGTAGCGTACGAGCATCACGGAACGTCTTACGGGCAGTACATTCCCGTACAAATACCCAACAGCGATTACGATGTATCGTTCTTTCCCGAAGGCGGAAATTTACCGGCTCTGGCTGCGAGCAATGTTGCCTTCAAAGCGCTGAATGCAGACGGCTTGGGGGAAGACGTGACGGGCGTTGTGGTGAGCGAAAAGGGCGATACGGTGGTATCATTTCGCTCAAGGCACTTAGGCATGGGCGCCTTTATGATGTATCCGCAAGCGGAAGAAAAATACTACGCCATCTGCCGAAACGCTAAGGGCGTTGAAAAGCGGTTTGCGCTTCCTCAGGCTTCTCCAAAGCTGATTTCGCTCAAAACAAAGTGGGTGAAAGAGCGCCTTTACATCACCCTCACCGGCTTGCCGGATGCGCCGCTGTACGTCATTGTGCACTGCCGGGGCAACATCGGATACGTGAACCGGTGGGACAACAGCAAGGCAAGCATTATAATGAACAAAAAAGACTTGCCCTCCGGCGTAATCCAAATACTGCTTGCCGACGCCAACCTGACCCCGATTAGCGAGCGGCTGGTTTTTAATATCAACGAAGCAGACTTGGCGCAAGCCGCCTTCGCAGCGGACAGGCCTGCGTACGGCAGCCGCGACCATATTGCGGCAACCGTTGAGCTGACCGACGCCGACCGGAAACCTCTGCAAGGAAGCTTCTCCGTATCGGTAACCGACGATCGCGACGTGCAGCCCGACACCTGCGTCAACATACTCTCGTCCATGCTGCTGACTTCCGACTTGAGGGGGCACGTAGAAGCTCCGGCGTACTACTTCCGAAACAGGAACGCCAAAACGGCGCACAACCTTGATATGCTAATGATGACGCAGGGATGGCGGCGCTACAACGCCGAAAACATGCTGAAGGGAAAGCCTGATAAGCCCAAAGGCTACATTGAGCTTGGCTCGGTAGTATCGGGCACGGTGAGGGGAGGGCTGATGATGACCAAAGCCGCGGCAGACTATCCCGTAACTATCCTGTCGCTGAGAAATTCTTTGTTTCTGCAGGAAATCACCAACAGCAAGGGGCGCTTTGTCTTCAACATGCCCGAAATGCCGGATAGCGTACAGTACGTGGTGCAGGGCAATACCAAAAAGGGAGGCAGCCGCGTTGAGCTCATTTTAGACCCTGAAGAATTTCCGCAAGTGCCCATCTCGCCGCCCTACCTGCGCGCAGCAGGCGCGGAGCCGGGCGAAGGCTACCTGAAAAAAGCCAACCAAAGATATACGATTGAGAATGGCATGCGGATGGTAAACCTCGAAGGCGTTGAAGTACGGGCAGCCCGCGTCGAAAAAAAGGGAAAATCAATTTACTCCTCGCCTTTTAACGATAGAATATCCGCCGACGAAATAGAAGAAATGCGTGCGCACGACGTGCTTTCCATACTGCGACGGGTTGCCGGAGTATCGGTGTTTGGCGACAAAATATCCATCCGCGGCGCAAGCGGAACCCCCTTAATCTACGTGGATGAGGTGGAAATTGATGAGGAAACGTTGAAGGGTATGCCGGTGGAGGAGGTGGACGAGGTGGAGGTCGTGAAAAGTGCGCAAGCCGCCATATTTGGGTCGCGGGGCGGCAACGGTGTTATCCTGATTACCACCAAAAGCGGATTTGACCAAAAGTACATCCGCTCGGAAAAATTTAACATCAAAACAATTATGCCGCTGGGCTATCAGGAGCCTAAAGAATTTTATGCGCCGCGCTACGAAACAAACCTGCAAAAAAATAACAATACGCCGGATTTGCGCACCACGGTGTACTGGAATCCTAACGTAATGACGTCGGCCGAAGGTAAGGCGGAGGTGGATTTTTACGCTGCCGATTTGCCAAAATCATACGCTGTCGTCGTTGAGGGAGTAACCTCAGACGGTCGGCTGGTGTACGCTGTAGAAAAAATATACGGAAAGTGAGCAGAACACGGCACAGAAAAACAGCAACTTTATTTTTCAATACTAATAAAAACCAATACAACATGAGTGAAGCAAATCAGGAAACCCAAAACCGGCAAGTGCTGGAGAAAGCGAGCTCGTGGCTCGGCGGCAGCTACGACGAGGAAACCAAAAAGCAAGTCCGCGACTTGATGCAGAGCAACCCAAAGGAGCTGGAGGAGAGCTTCTACCGCAATTTGGAGTTCGGCACGGGCGGCCTGCGCGGCATAATGGGCGTAGGCACCAACCGCATGAACAAGTACACCGTTGGCATGGCTACGCAGGGCTTGGCAAACTACCTGAAGCAAAGCTTTGCCGGCTTGCCGCAGGTAAAGGTGGCCATTGCGCACGACTGCCGCAACAACAGCGACGCTTTTGCAAAAATCGTTGCCGACATTTTTGCGGCAAACGGTTTTCACGTTTACCTCTTCGACGCGCTGCGCCCCACGCCGGAGCTAAGCTTCGCCATTCGCTTGCTGGGCTGCCAAAGCGGCGTGATGGTTACCGCCTCGCACAACCCTAAGGAGTACAACGGCTACAAAGCCTACTGGTGCGACGGTGCGCAGGTTACCGCTCCCCACGATACGAACATTATCGACGAGGTGAACAAAATTACCGACCCGTCGCAGGTGAAGTTTACGGGCGGAAGCGGCAGCATAGAAATTATCGGCAAGGACGTTGATAGCGCCTACCTCAGCGGTATCGAGGGGTTGCTCAAGCTCTCGCCGGAGGCCGTTGAGCGGCACAAGGATCTAAAAATCGTTTACACGCCCCTGCACGGCTGCGGCGTAAAGATGGTGCCGGAAATGCTTGCGCGCATGGGATTCACCAACATCATCCACGTGCCCGAGCAGGACGTCAACGACGGCAGCTTCCCCACCGTTTACTCGCCCAACCCCGAAGAGCCGGCTGCGCTCAAAATGGCTATCGACAAGGCAGCAGCTACCGGCGCCGCGCTGGTGCTCGCCACCGACCCCGACGCCGACCGCATTGCGCTGGCGGTGCGCGACAAAAAGGGCGATTTCTTTATTCTCAACGGAAATCAAACCAACTCCATTTTTATCTACTACCTCCTGCGCCGCTGGAAAGAGCTGGGAAAGCTGCAAGGCAAGGAGTACGTCATCAAAACCATTGTTACCACCAACCTCATTGCCGACATTGCCGAGGCGTTTGGCGTGGAGTGGTACACTTGCTACACCGGCTTCAAGTACATTGCCGAAATTGTGCGCAGGTACGAGGGCAAAAAAACCTGCATTGGCGGCGGCGAAGAAAGCTTTGGCTTCAACGTCGGTGAGCTGGTGCGCGACAAGGATGCGGTGGTGAGCTGCGGCTTGGCTGCCGAGGTAACGGCGTGGGCAAAGGAGCAAGGCATGAGCGTGTTTGACCTCCTGCTCGACGTCTACAAACAGTTTGGCTACTACAAGGAGCGGCAAATTTCGGTTACCAAAAAGGGCAAAGACGGGCTGGAGGCCATACAGCAAATGATGCGCGATTTTCGCGCCAACCCGCCCAAAAGGCTGGCCGGATCGGACGTAAAAGAGATATACGACTACCAAACGCTGGAGCTGAAAAATGTAAAGGAAGGCGTTACGAAAGCCATCGACCAAACCTCTACGTCAAACGTGCTGCAGTACGTAACCGACGACGGAACCATAGTATCGGTGCGCCCGTCGGGAACGGAGCCCAAGATTAAGTTTTACTTCGGCGTGCGCGAAAGCCTCCATGACGTTGCCGATTTTGACAGCGTTACCCAAGCGCTCGACAAAAAAATAGACGCCATTGCTGCGGAGCTGAAGCTGTGAGGCTTGGCGGCTCCATTTTTTCATTCACTAAACACACTAAATTAAAAAAAACATGAAGCTATTAGAAGGTAAAGTTGCCCTTGTAACCGGCGCTGCGCGCGGCATTGGCAAAGCAATTGCGCTCAAGCTGGCGTCGGAAGGCGCCGCCGTAGCGTTCACCGATTTGGCGATTGACGACAACGCAAAAAAAACGGAGGAGGAAATCGCCGCGCTTGGCGTAAAAGCCAAAGGCTACGCCTCAAACGCGGCGCTGTTTGACGATACGCACAGCGTGGTAGAGCAAATCGTAAAGGATTTTGGGCGGGTTGACATTCTGGTCAACAACGCCGGCATTACGCGCGACGGGCTGCTCATGCGCATGGGTGAGGCGCAGTGGGACACGGTCATCAGCGTAAACCTCAAGTCGGCGTTCAACTTCACGCACGCCGTAGTGCCCACCATGATGCGCCAAAAAGCGGGCAGCATCATCAACATGAGCTCGGTGGTAGGCGTGAGCGGAAACGCCGCGCAGGCCAACTACTCCGCCTCCAAAGCCGGGTTGATTGGCCTGGCAAAGTCCGTTGCCAAGGAGCTGGGGTCGCGCGGCATTCGCGCCAACGCCATTGCGCCGGGCTTTATCATCACCGACATGACCAACCAGCTGAGCGATGAGGTAAAAGCCAAGTGGGCGGAAGCCATTCCCCTCAAGCGCGGCGGAACCCCCGAAGACGTGGCAAACGTGGCGCTATTCCTCGCCTCCGACCTGTCTTCGTACGTTACCGGGCAGGTAATTCACGTCTGCGGCGGAATGAATACGTAGCCTACGCTACGGCTGCTGCCGAATGAGCGCATTTTGCGCCAATAAAAAACCTCGCGAAACTTACTTCGCGAGGTTTTTTTTATGTGCTTCATGCTCAGAAATTTGTAATTCTTGATTTGCAATTTCATGTCTTGAATTCAAAATTTAAAATTCAGAATTCAAAATTTCCCCGAGCCCCTCATCAGATTTGAACTGACGACCTGCTGTTTACGAAACAGCTGCTCTACCACTGAGCTAAAGGGGCGTTGCTTGCTTTGGCGGTCGGCGCAGCACTGGCGCCTCCGGCAAAAGCGTACAAAAGTAAGAAATCTTTGCCACTTGACCAAATCTACCGGCGGAAAAGAAATTTTGAATTTTGCATTGCGCGAAGCGCAGCTTTGTAGCGATAGCCCCGCAGGGGGCTTGATATGGATAACCCCGGGCAAGTGAAGCGCAGCGAAACGCAGCTCGGGGAAAAATGCTGCTGCCCTCTTTTGGGCTACGTAGTAGCCCAACGGCAACGTTGTGTGTGTGGGAAAAATAACGCTTTGCGCAGCCCAAAATACAAGGTTTGCAAAAAATGTTGAATCTACAAATTAATGTTTTGCGATATTATGGACGCTATATCACAAAAAATATTACCTTTGTTTTTTACTTATTTTTCATCACAAAAGAAGCAGCGCTTACCGTAGCGTTGCTTCCTCCATGCGGCGCCATTCCTCAAGCCGATGAGCTCAAAAATAAGATTGCGGGCGAATCCGCTCCATGAAAATTACCTGCAATGCAGCAGACGAAAACAAAATATTTTTCATATACCTGACCATAAGATTTTAAATTAATTTGCAGGAAAACCAGCGGGTTTTATATCTTTCGCGGATGCAGACAATTATGGCGAGTTGTTAGTCAACAACTTAAGAGAAAAATACCGAAGCTTTTGCATTTACGCTCTTATCGCCGATACGCTCGAAATTGATTACCGTCAAAGCCGGTACGGCATCGGAAACAAGAGTCAGAGGTTTTCTTTTCAAGTTCAGCTTAAAGGCAGCGAAAGAGCTGCTGAAAATAGTGTACGAAACGGGAGCCGGAGAAAAAGGAAGCTCGGGTTTTGGAATGGTGGGAGTAATTTGAAAGCTAAGAAGAGTAAAATAAAAGTGGAGCGAACAAAATAATCATCATAATTAATCGCATGGAGGAATATAAAATATTCTATAAAAGTCTTACCGGATTTTCACCGTATGCCTATCAAGTGGAGGTTTCAAAACTTTTACTTGAAGGTAGGAATGTTATTTTGTCTGTTCCAACAGGCGCAGGGAAAACGTGGGCGTCTATTATACCTTTTTTGTATGCAAAACAAAATGAGATAGGCGGTTTTCCACAGAAAATGATTTATAGTTTGCCGTTACGTACATTGGCAAATTCCATATATCTGGATATTACGAAAGCTCTTGAAAACAACACTGATTTCAGTAATCTTGCTTCAATTCAAACGGGAGAATACAAAGATGATAAATACTTTGA
>JAISLN010000101.1 GCA_031290835.1 Prevotellaceae bacterium | reverse complement strand
CACACACACACACACACACACACACACACACACACACACACACACACACACACACACACACACACACACACACACACACACACACACACACACACACACACACACACACACACACAGTTAAGGGCAAAAAATTTTTTGCCCCTACGGGTTACGCGGGCGCGTATTATACAAAATATTTTTCAAATTTCATATATCACCGCACCATGTTTTTTTTGCATGGTGCGGTTTTTTTGTCACTCCCTGCCGTCGTTATCCCGTTTGCAGCCGCCGTTACCTCACTCGCAGCCGTCGTTACCCCGTTCGCAGCCGTCATTCCGACCGGAGCGCGCGAGGCACGAGCGCGCGGAGTGGAGGAACCTCCCCGCATACCGCCCGTCGCATACCACCCTCCACCGCTCGTCGCACCCATTGCCGCAAGGGGCAGGTGGGGCGCGGGGAGGTTCCACGCGTCGCGCGGCATGACGGCTGCAAATGACGGCAGGGAGCGAATGACGCGGCAGAAATAAGCTTACAAAATCACAATTCATAAAATTATTAATTAGCTAAAAATGAAAGCAATGAAAACAAAAACAACAAAAATAATGGTGATGAAAACAATGAAAAAAATGCTGATTTCTTTATTCGCGCTGCTGCTCTTGTCGGCGCAGGCGCAGGGCGCCGATAGACAGCCGCTGGCGGTGCTGGTGGTAGGGGTGGACAGCTGGATGTTTGGCGATGTTATTGCGCACATAGTAGGCGAGGAGCTCAGGCGCGGCAACTCCAACCTCGTGCCGGTAACGCGCGAAAAGTTTGTCCAGAACAAGCTCAAGGCGCTGCGGCGGGCATCCGGCGGTGTGAACCGCTGCGATGTTCGCGAATGGGCGAATGCGCAGGGCTTGGCGGAGGTTTGCCTCGTTGAGGCGAAAAAGGGCGTCAGCGGCAAAGCCAACACCCCATTTTCTTTTAATAACGCTGAGCAAAAGTATTCGGCGTGGCGCATCAATGTTGCGGGCAACAGCACGTCATGCGTCGCCGATTTTACGTTCAATCGCGGCGGCGCTACCGGCGAGATGGCGGCGGCGGAGCTGACAAAGGTGGCGTGGGAGCTGGTGGGTAGGCTTCAGAGCAGCAGCTGCGCAGCTTCTCAGCATATCAAGTGCTTTGATTGGGAACCGGAGATGGTATGGGTGCAGGGAGGTACGTTTACGATGGGGTGTCCGGAGTCGGGCACGAAGGTTTGCACCTGTGGTAGCAGAAGCGACGCTCCTAAAGCCGTCAGCGTTACTCTTTCTGATTTTTATATAGGGAAGTATGAGATAACGCAGTCGGCGTGGACAGCTCTGATGGGGAATAAGCTTAATGAGGGGTCTAAGTATGAGCAAGATCGTTTTACTTATCTTCGTGGGGTAGGAGGCGACCTTCCGGCTTATCTGGTCTCCTATACAGAGGTACAGGCGTTTATCACCGCGTTGAACAGCCTTACTCATAAGGCTTATCAGCTGCCTACGGAGGCGGAGTGGGAGTATGCTGCTCGTGGTGGCCGCTTCATGTACAAGAATTGTCCAAATGGCTGCAGGTACAGCGGGAGCGACGTGTTAGGCGACGTGGGTTGGTTTGGCGACGAAGCCGACGGGGAAGTTCATAAGGTAGGGGGCAAAGTAGCGAATGAGTTAGGCATCTACGACATGAGCGGGAACGTGGCGGAGTGGTGCCAAGACTGGTGGTCTGAGAGCTTTTCCCAAGGTACTAATCCTACAGGTCCTGAAGATGGCACTTATCGCATTCTCCGCGGCGGCAGCTGGTACGAGTCTCGCTGCATTTTCTCCCGCACCCAGAATTACCCCGACGGCATCACTTCGCACCACGGCTTCCGCGTGGTTTTGCATTAGCTCCTGTTGGCATCCGTCCTTTCGTGTAAGCTATACTATACTCGGTACTATTGTGCGCATTTATTTCCCCCCGCTGGATGGGCTTACGCCGAGCTTCGCTACGCTGTGCTGCGATTTCCCGTAGGGAATACATAATTCATGTAATTCATGGACAAAAAATAAGCGATATGAGAAATTCATCTTATTGTCCACGAATTACACGAATTACACGAATTTCTTTAGGCGAAACATAATTCATGCAATTCGTGTAATTCGTGGACAAAAAATAAACGATATGAGAAATTCATCTTATTGTCCACGAATTACACGAATTACACGAATTTCTTTAGGCGAGACATAATTCGTGTAATTCGTGTAATTCGTGGACAATAAGTAAACGAATTTCTTTAGAAGAAACATAATTCGTGTAATTCGTGTAATTCGTGGACAAAAAAAAAGTAAACGAATTTCTTTAGACAAAACATAATTCGTGGGCAAAAAATAAGCGATATTAATTCCCTACGGGAAAGCGGAGCTCGGCGAAGCCAATTGAGCAAGAGAGAGCCGCCGATTTCTATTGATATTATATTATTGCGCTACGGGCAATCGAAGCGGAGCCAATCCGGAAAAATATAGCATCATTCATTGTATCACCTCTTTCCCCCTTTCCCCCTCCCTCCATACCTTCTCAGCCGGCGCCATTGCGCTTGCGGCAATAGCCAATTATTTATAAAATTGTTAATTAACATTCGGATTTTCTTGCGCTATGCTTTAGCGGCGATTTGATGCTATTGCATGGAATTGCTATTGCTGTAAGTCAACGGAATATAAAATCAGTAATGTTAAAATCATGCGCTGTGCTGCGGGGTTTTGCGTGAGATAAATTAAGAATTTCCTGCCTATTTTTCAGCAAATCACGGATACTTTATTGTTATTTTAATTTAATTGGGATGGCGCGATGAGATGTAAAATAAAATATAATTAATTATTCAGCGTTTTACCTATATATCTTTTAATTTGTTTTGTGCAGGCTGCATATATCAGCCCTACATTAATTAATTATTTTACTATGAGAACACGCATAAGAACCTTTTCGGCTTTGGCCGCTGCCCTGCCGCTTGCGCTCGGCTTGGCTTCGTGCAGCAGCCACGACAAAGAGCCGGAGCACAAAAAAAACGCCCCGACAACCGTAACCCTTACCGTTAGGCACCCCAAGTACTCCAACGGTGCGCTCAACGTGGTAATGGGCTCGCCCGTCACCTTTGACTCAAGCAGCGTGGAGGTGAGCGTTGCGCCGAAGCAAAGCTACCGGCTGAAGCTGGAGCCGGAGGAGAACAGCTACTTTACCTTCACGTCCGGCGGGTTGCTCACCGGCGTTAAGGAGGGCGAGGATATGGGCGGAATAACCGTCAAGGTGCTGGCAAGCAACGGCAAGGTGCTCGCCTCGAAGCTCATTCCCGTCAACGTGGTGGGGATGCTGGTTAGCGTTGCCCACGCCAGCTACGTGAACGATACCTTCCGCGTGACGGCAAGCGAGGGCTTTCTTCTGGCAAAGAGCGACGTGAAAGTTGAGCCGCAGAGCCCGGCGCACAGCGTAAAATTCTTGGCGAAGAGCAACCGCTACTTCTCCTTTTCCGAGTCCGGCGTGCTTCAGGCCCTGCTGGACGGCACGGGTACCATAGAGGTGGCGGTGCTGAACGGCGCCGATACGCTCAAGGTGCAGCCGTTTAACGTGAAGGTTGCCCCTCACCCCGATTGGGTTAAGGCGGTGACGGGCAGCGTGGACGGGAAGAAAACTATCCACCTGCAGAGCTTTGAGCTGGGAACGCCGAAGAACGTAAGCCAACACTTTGCGGTGACGGGCGGCGTAAACAAGGCGCTGCGCTTTACCTCGTCCAACACGAGCGTGGCTACTGTTGGCGAAACATCCGGCGTGGTAACCGTAAGCAACGTGCAGGGCTACGCCTTTATTCGGGCAACGGCTGTTGACGGGTCGGAGCGGTCGGACAGCATCCGGGTAACTACGGCGCGGGAGTTTCCCGGCCACTCGTGCGACTGGAACCTCTGCAACATCCTCACGGACGGCAACACGAAGGAGGACTCGCGCTACACGTCGTGCCGGGTTTGGGACGGAGACGTTGCTACCGCGTGGGTGTACAGGCTAAACCGAACGTTTACCCGCCCCCGCTACCCGAGCGTCAGCTTCCTGATGGGCAAGTACGGCAAGGAGCTTGTGCCCGGCGACTACAACGACAGCTACCCCCGCCCCGACTGGGTTTTGGGGGGAGATGAGAAGGTGGAAAAAAAGGATACCCACTGGGGCGTGTGGGCGGCCAACCTCGACGCCTCCATCACGCTGAAGAAGCTGATCATAACGCGCGGCTTCTACACGGACGCAAAGGGGCGCAAATTTTTCCAAAGCGGTACGGCGTACCTAGAGTTTTGGGACAACAACGCCCGCAAGTGCGTAAAGCTGGGCAAGCACACCTTTACCGACAACCCCAACGACAACGAGTGGGTTGTTGACCTTACGCAGGGCGAATTTGAGGTGTGGAGCGCCGCAGGCGAAGTGCCCGCCTACGAAGCCAAGAAGTCTTACCCCAACGGAATGCCGGGAACGGAGCTGCAAATGATGCTCTCTACGGAAGGCGCCTCGCCGGCAAGCGACGGCAGCTACTACTGGGCAATTGCCGATGTGCTGCTTTTTGGAAGCTAAGAATTGAGTTAAGAATCTAATAATTAATAAGTTGAGTTGTAGTTGATAGAAGTATTAGGTGGTAAAAAAATGAATAAGTATCAGAATAAAAAGGACATCAAAAACATTAAAAACAAGAAAAATTTATGAAGCGACTATTTTTTGTGCTTGTCGGCTCGCTATTTATGCTGCAGCCGCTGTATGCTCAACGCAAACCTTACGTTGACTGGAAAAATCAAGACATGGATTCCCTCCTGATGTGGTTTAAGGACGGGGTGCCAACAGACTTTTCGAAGCTCCGCGACCTCGAGTTTAAGCGCTCGCACGTTCGCCCCCGCGCGGTGATTATGGACAGGGCTACCCAGCTCGACACCAGCATCGACCCGCGCCGCTCGGTATTTGCCAACCTGCCCATAGGCGGCAACGACCTCCTGACGGGCTTGCCCAGCGGTAACTTCGACGAAGACGTGTTCAGCGCATGGCCCTACGTGAAGATACACGGCAACTGGAGCAACCCGTGGTTTACCGCGCCGGCGGCCTACACCGACGCCGCGCACAAGCACGGCACGGCGGTGCTTAGCGCGTGGTTTTTTGCGTGGGACTGGGCGTATGCTGCGGGAAAAACCAAAGAGCAGGACGCCAACGCCTACAAGATTGAGCTGATGACCAAAAAGGACGCGCAGGGCAAATTTATCTACGCCGAGCCCATGGTAAACATCATGCAGTACTTCGGCATGGACGGCATTAACTACAACTCGGAGTGCTTTTTTGGCGATGCTTCGGGCGATATGAAGGCATTCCACAACGAGCTCTACAAGCTTGCAAAAAAGAAAAACTTCGACACCTTCCACGTGGGCTGGTACAACTCGGTAAGCAACGACGGCACAAAGCACGGTGGGCGCTGGCTGCTGGACTACACCAACTACCAATGGTACTACCACGATGGAGAATTTGTTGCGGACGCCTTCATGCTCGACTACAGCTGGGGCGCAGATCAGCTGAGCACTACCGTCAAAACGGCTAAGCAGATAGCCGCGCCCAACGGTGCGCTGGATGTGTACGCGGGCATGTGGCTGGTGAAATTTTACTCGAGCTATTTTTCTGCCCTGAATCAGCACAAAGAGGTGAGCATTGGGCTGTGGGGAGAGCACAAGCTAAACCGCTTTTTTCAGCATCGCTCCGGCTTGGATTTGAAGAGCGTGCAAGGGAGCTATCAGGACAGGCTGGAGTGGTTTTTTTCCGGCAAAACCCAAAACCCGAAGGACGCCAAAGCCAACGATCTTTACTCCGCTGCCGGCGGCGTTGACGACGACGCCTACCTGAAAAAGTTTCACGGAATAGCCAAGCACGTTGCCGAGCGCTCCACCGTGCAGGGCAGCCTGCCGTTTGCCACCGGCTTTAACCTCGGCAACGGGCTTAGCTACTACGATAGGGGCGTAAAAACCCTTGGGAGCTGGTACAACCTTTCGGCGCAGGACATGACGCCCACCTACCGCTGGCTCATTACCGACGCTTCCGGCGCCGCTGCCGCCAACGTAAAAGCACGCTTTTCGCACGACGATGCGTGGATAGGCGGCTCGTCGCTCCTGCTCGAAGGCACGGCAAAGGCTTCCCCAACCGACATTACCCTCTACCGCACCAAGCTGAGCACGAAAAAAGACAGCGCCTACTCCACAAAGCCCGTCAAGCCAATGGATTTTACGGTGGAGTCGGTGAACGAATGCGCCTCGCTGGTGGACCTGAAAATGGTGTGGAGCATGAGCGCCGACAACAAAAAGCGCTTGGTGTACAACGACGAGGTGAACGTTGACCATTTTGAGGTGTGGATAAAAGAGCCGGACAAAGACCCGAAAATGGTGGCGCACACCTCCTCGTGGGCGCACTACCTGCCCAAGTACGAGTGGGAGAATAACCTGAGCACAACGTTTGACGTTGGCGTGCGGGCTGTGGCGCAAGACCTCGTTACCACCTCCGAAATGGCGTGGCGCACCGTTACCCGCAACGCTGCCGCCGCTGCCGTAACCTGCGTTGGCGGCAAGGGCGACTACTGCGAGGCGGTGAACGACCTTGGGCAGGCTGCAGACGCCCACCTCAAGCGCTACTTCGATTCTGCCTACACCGTTGGGGCAGACGCCAACATCAAGGTGCACGGGCAGCCGCCCGCTACCCCCGGGCTCGAGGGCTACGCCTTTTTCCGAAACGATACCATTAAGGTTACCCCCGGAAAAACCTTTACCTTCAAGGCCGAAGCTATCCGTCAGGCGCCCGGACAAACGTCGGATTTTCACAGCATGCAGTGGAACAAGTACCGCGTGTACGTCGATTGGGACGGCGACGGCGAGTTTGACGCGGACAGGGAGATGATCCGCTCCGGCGGCAAGGAAAACGCCGGCGACATCAACGTATGCCACCTGAACTTTTCCGTTAACGTCCCCGACAGCGCCGCTCCCGGCGTAACCCGCATGAGGATACGCTACGCCGACGCATGGGTTGCCCATCCCGGCGCCTGCGGATTGGCTGCCGGAGGATATACCGCCGACTTCTGCATCCTTGTGGCAGGAGCGGAAGGAGCAACGGAAACCCCCGAAGCGCCCGGCGCCGCCTCCGTGCGCCCCGACTTTGACGGAGCAACGCTCAACACCCCATACCCCAACGCCTACCTAGTGTACAAGCTGGACGGCGGCGCGGCAGGCGATACGAGCAACCTCTACCTGCTCCTGAAGAAAAAGGGAGCCGCAGAGCCCACAGCCTACCCCCTGAACGCCGCTACAGCCGCCGGATGGAACGAGGCGAACATTCCGCTGCGCGACCTTCGCCCGTCCGACACCATTGTGAGCGTAGGATTGCGGGTAAAATCCGCCGCAGGAGACAAGCCGCTCAAAGCCTACATCGGCGAGCTGAAGCTGCTGCCGGGCACCTACGAGCCGCAAAAAGTGAAGGTAAGCAAAACGGCCGACATTGAGAACTTTGCCATTACCTCCAGCATATCGGTAAAGGGCACGGATACGCTGGTAGCTTACGGCAGCCCGCTAAAGCTTACCTTTGGCGTTGCCACAGCCGGAAAGGTTGCCACCGTAACGGTGAACAACGTCCCCACAGCATGTACATACGATGCTGCCACGAGCAAATATACGGTGAGCATAGCCTCCGTAGTAGAAAATTTGCGCGTGAGCGTAGCTGCAGGCTCTCCCTGCACCGTAAAGCTGGAGAAGCCCGCCGCAGTGGAAATTGTTTCGGCAAGCGCACCCGAAATGGCGCAGCGGCAGTACGGGCTGGCGAGCGGCAGCGCCTTTACGCTGACGTTTAAGGTAGGCAACGGCTACGAAGTTCCCAAAGTGATGATAGGCAGCACGCCCTACCAGCTTGGCGCAGCCGGCGCAGGCGGAGTGTACGCCGTTACCACCGGCGCCATCACCACCGATACCTCCATTACCATCACCACATCCCTCAAGAGGCTTGCGGTGAGCGTTGCCGCAGGCAGCCACGTAACGCTGCAAACCTCCGCAAGCGACACGGTGCTGTGGGGCGACAGCTGCGAAGTGCGGTTTACGCTCGCGGCGGGCTACAACCCCGTGGTGACGGTAGGCGGCGCTGCCCTGCCTGCGCCCGTAGCCGGCAGCAGCGGAGTGTACACCGTGACGCTGCGCAACATTACCGCCGCCGTATCCGTGAGCCTATCAGCCGTCATACGGCAGCTCGACGTAACCCTTTCGCGCGACAACAACGTAGTTTTGCAGCTTGGTACCAGCGTCGGCGCCAAGAAGGTGAGCTACGGCGGCAGCTACCCCTTTGCCTTTAAGGTGGCAGAAGGCTACCTGCCCGTGCTCAAGGTAAACGGCGTAGAGGTTAGCATCAGCGCCCCCGACTCCACGGGGCTCTACCGCGACACCCTGCGCAACATTACCGCCACGACTACCATCAGCATTACTTCTACGCTGAAGCCCGGCAACGGCAACGGCAACGGCGAGGGCAACGGCCAAAATCCCACCGGCGTATCGTCGGTTGCAGCGGATATGCCGCGCTTTTTCCCCAACCCCGTCAACGATATGCTCACCTTTGTCAACACCGATAGGGTTAGCATACACACCGTTTCCGGTACGCTCATTGGCGTTTACACAAGGTCAACCGTGAGCGTTGCGCACCTGCCCGCCGGCGTGTACATGGTAAAAATGCAGCGCGGCAGCACCACAAAAACAGCAAAGCTAATCAAGAGGTAATGAATAGCGAATAGCAAATAATGTAAGGGCGGCCATTGTGGTCGCCCTTACTTATTTCTTATATCTATATCGTGCACCCAGCGAAGGTTTGCCCAGGCGCTACGTGCGCAAGGTGCAAGCGCTTTCAGCTTTTTCTTTAATTTCTCTCCGATAATAATTTTCTAAGTACATAGCAAACGCCCAAGTACATTGGCGCACGTCAGCTTGTGCTGCGCACGGCGCAGGTTGGCCTACCCTCGGCGCTTTTTGAGTAGCTTAGCGCTGCGCTGTGGCGGCATTGCGTTAGCTTTTATCCGCCGGAGCGCTTTTGATTTGTTTAATTCGCCGAAGGTCAAAGCCTGTTACCTCTGCTATAAAATTGGGCAAGGCGCCCTTTTGCAGCAGATTTTTTACTATTGCTTCTTTTTCCGCCTCTTGCGCCCTAATGAGCTTTTCTTTTTCCGCCTCTTGCGCCCTGATGAGCTTTTCTTTTTCCGCTTTTTTCTTCTTGAGGAGTTGCTCCTTCTTTTTGATAGCTTCCTCCTGCCCCTTGATGGTTTCCTCTTTTTCCTTGATGGCTTCTTCTTGCCCTTTTATGACCGCCTCTTTTTCCTTAATGGCTTCCTCTTTTTCCCGAATAATCGTATCCTTTTCCTTGGCGGTATGCTCCCGCGCTCTCCGGGCGGCGCTGTCTATGACGTTTTGCAAATCCCAGTAGCGCTTTAGCGATTCGTCGTAGGCGTCCCTTTCGCTGGGGGCGAGCGCCTCTATCTCCGCTATCTTAAACAGCTTTTTGAAAATGCGCTCCTGCAACGCCGGCGGACGGCGCTGTAGCTTGGCGAGATTTTTGAGCACGTACATCCACTTGTCAAACAGCGTTTCCAGCTCCGACTCCTGTTTCTTGAACTTGGGCAGCTCAAGGTAGATGAACGTTAGCTTGTCGTAGAAGACCTTGTGCGTTTCCGTGTCGGAGAGCTGAACGTGGTAGAGGAACTTTTCGAGGTCATTCTTATCCTCCTCAAAAACGAAATCCAGGATACCAATGGTATATACCGCGTTCAGGTGGAAGTTCCACGTGCCCCGCTTGGCTTGCTTCCGAATGGGAAAGGTGGAGTAAAAGACGCTCCTATCCTTAAAAAAATCCTGCTTGGCTTTTTGCAGCTCCACGATGATTTTTTCCCCATGGTCGGTTTCGCAAAAAATGTCGTAAACGGCCGCCCGGTCGGATTTGGAGTAGTACGGCAGCTGGTCGTTCTTCAGGTACCTGAGCGTGGTGATTTTTCCCTCGTGGTTTTGCAGAAGAATTTGCAGAAAATTGATAAGCAAATCTTTGTTGGCCTCGGAGCCAAAGATTTTTTTGAAGCCAAAATCGGTGAACGGATTGATGTACGTTGCCATGGCATGTTTACATTTTTACGGTTGGCGAATTTGTTTTGCTGCGCGCTCGTCCGCCTGACTTTCTGCGCAACGCTCTGTCGGGCTGTGCTGCAAAGGTAGCAATTATGCCTGAATACCAAAAGCTAAACAAAAAATATTGCCGACGGCTTATTTTTCCACCTTTTTGGAGTATAAGGGCATCGACCTGCTTGCCAACTTCTACGCCAGCTACGGCAACGATCTTTCCTCGTTCTACATGGAAAACGGCTCGTTTTTGCGCATGGAAAACCTTCAGCTCGGCTACGCGCTGCCGCAGCAGCTATCAGGCAAGCTGCGCCTCTCGAAGCTGCGCCTCTACGTGGCAGGACAAAACCTGTGGACGCTCACCAGCTTCATGGGCATAGACCCGGAGGTGGGAGGAGATATACTCGGATTCGCAAAAAAAAAATGATATAGCCTGCCTTTTCTGTACCTCTGTGCCGAATGAATTAGCAAACATTCGGCACAGATTTTGCAGAGAGTTTGATGTAGAATGTTATTTTTTATACCCTTTTCGGAAGAAAAATTTCGTACCTTCTGAACACCCTACCCCAAAGAGCGAAAGGGCAAAAAGGTGTACCTCTACTTTGAGGGTGTGTACAACCGTAGCGAGGTGTTCGTCAACGGACGTTCGCTGGGGGTACGCCCCAACGGCTACATCTCGTTTATGTACGACGCTACGCCCTACGTGGAGTTTGGCAAGGAAAACACCCTTACCGTGCGCGTTGACCACAGCCGCAGCGCCGACTTGCGCTGGTACACCGGCTCGGGCATCTACTGCGACGTGTGGCTCGTGTACGCCAACACCCAAAAAAAGAAAACCGGTGAAAAATTAGGATTTACGCCCGCCCGCTTCTCTACGCTAAAGTATAGCTGCCAAAGAAAAAATCCGCCTCATGTACATGAGGCGGATTTTTTCTTTGGCAGCTTACGTTGGCAGGGTAAAAAAATCCTGCCCAAAAGCCGCTCTGCTACAGCTGCGGGCCTGCCGAAACAAGCGCCTTGCCGGCCTCCGTGTCGGTGTACTGCTCAAAGTTTTTGATGTACTTTGCCGCCAGCTGCTTTGCCTTGCTTTCCCACTCGTCC
>JAISLN010000100.1 GCA_031290835.1 Prevotellaceae bacterium | reverse complement strand
TCAGCCATGAAGATTATTATAGCGGGCGCCGGCGAGGTGGGTACGCACCTCTCCAAGCTGCTGTCGGAGGACAGCCACAGCATTACGGTTGTAGATCCGAGCGAGGAGCGGCTTCGCGCCGCGGAGTCGGGCACCGATGTGGTAACGGTGCAGGGCAGCACCACCTCTATTGAGGTGCTGGAAAAAGCCAACACCCGCCGGGCAGACCTGCTCATTGCCGTTACGCCCAGCGAGGATACCAACATTGTAACCTGCATGCTGGGCAAAAAAATGGGCGCCAAGCAAACTATTGCCCGCATAGACCACAACGAATACCTCGACGTAGAAAACCGCCGCACGTTTGCCCACGCCGGCGTGGACAACATGTTTTACCCCGAAAAGATTGCGGCTGCGGAAATCGTAAACCTGCTCGGACAAACCAGCACGTCGGAGTACATTGAGTTTGCCAACGGCCGGCTGGTGATGATGGTGCTCAAGCTGGAGGACGACGCCCCCGTTGTCGGCAAAACCCTTGCCGAAGCCACCTTTGAGATGAAAAAGCTGGAGTTTCGCGTTGTGGCCATCAGCCGCCACGAAAAGACTATCATCCCGCACCGCTTTGATACCTTCGAGCCCGGCGACCGCCTCTACACCATGACTACGCGCAGCGGCATGAGCGCCATGCTGGAGTTTTCGGGCAAGGAGAACGTTGAGGTGCACAACATGATTATCCTTGGCGGCAGCCGCATCGGCGCCAAGGTTGCCGAATCGCTCGACCGGCGGATGAACATCAAAATCATAGAACAGCAAAAGGAGCGCTGCGTAAAGCTGGCCGAAATGTTCAAGAACGCCATGATCATTAACGGCGACGGGCGCAACGCCGACCTGCTGCTCGAGGAGGGGCTGCAAAAAACCGACGCCTTTGTGGCCGTTACGGGAAACTCCGAAACCAACATCCTCGCCTGCCTGCTGGCAAAGCAAGCGGGCGTGCAGCGCACCATTGCCGAAGTAGAAAACCTCGACTACATACAGCTGGCGGAGAGCATAGGCATCAACACCATCATCAACAAGAAGCTCATTACGGCGGGGCACATCTTTAAGTTCACCCAAGATACGGGCGTGCAGTCGGTGAAGTACCTCACCGGCTCGGACGCGGAGGTGCTGGAGTTTGTGGCCAAGCCCGGCTGTAGGGCCAGCAAGGCGCCCGTCAAAAACCTCGACTTCCCCAAGAACGCCATCATAGGCGGCATTGTGCGCGGGGGAAAGGCGTCCATCGCCACCGGCGCCACCGAAATAAAGGCCAACGACCACGCTATCGTGTTTGCCTTAGACGTAGATGCGGCGGAGGTGGGCGAGTTCTTTTGCTGAGCGCCGCGGCGGTAGGCTATTTATCCTTTTTTACCTCCAAAATTTTGATTTCGGTACGGCGATTTTTGGCGTGCTGCTTTTCGGTTTTGGCGTTTTTGACTATCGGCTTTGTGGAGCCATAGCCCTTGGGCACTATCCGCCGGCGGCTAATGCCTTTTTTGACGAGGTAGGCCACGCACGATTCTGCCCGCTGCTGCGAAAGCCGCATGTTGCCCTGCTGGCCTCCCCGCGAGTCGGTGTGGGAGCTGAGCTCAATCTTCACGTCGGCGTTCATCTCCATAAACTTCACCACCTTGTTGAGCTCCTTAAACGCCGCCTTTTTGAGGACGGCCTTTCCGTAGTCGTAGTACACGTTTTCCACGCTGAAGGTGCTTCCGCTCACCAGCGGGTCGAGCGGAAGGAGGAGGCTGATGCTTTCGCCCGGCCTGATTTTGCGGACGGTGATGTTCTCCGCCTGCGAGGGCAGGAAGCCCGCCGCCTCCGCCGTCAGGGTGTACGAGCTGTTGGGCGTTATCGGGAAGTAGGCTTTCCCTACGCCGTCGGTGTAGAGGCTGCGCTCCTTGCCGGACTTGGCGTCGAGGAGCGTGAGCCGCACGCGCTCAACGGGCGAGGAATCGGCCCTGTTTACCACAGTAACGGCCACCATGTACTTTTCGCTCGGCACGGGCGTAATTTTGGCGGGCGGGGGGAGGCGACGGAAGGAGTAAATATCGTCGCCGCCGTAGCCGCCCAGGCGGTTGGAGGAGAAGAGCCCCTCCGTCTTGGAGCCCGGAAGAAAGACCAGCGAAAAGTCGTCGGAGCTGGTGTTGACCGGCGCGCGCAGGTTTTCTACGGAAGTCCACGCGCCGGGCTTGCCCACCGCCCTGAATATGTCGAGCCCGCCCAGCCCCGGATGGCCGTCGGAGCTGAAGTAGAGCGTATTTTCGCTGTCCAGCGTGGGGAATACCTCCTCTCGCTCGGTGTTGATGGGGCTTCCCAGATTTTCGGGCTTCCCCCACTCGCCGTTGGCGTCCAGCTCGCACTTGAAGATATCCTGCCCTCCCAGCGTTCCCGGCATGTTTGACGAGAAGTAGATGGTGCGCCCGTCGGCGGAGATGCAGGGGTGCCCCACGGAGTAGGCGGCGCGGTTGTTGTAGGGGAAGAGGGCTGGGTCGCTCCATCCCCCCTGTATCTTGTGCGAAATCATAACGCCCACGTGGCTCACCCCGCTCACGGAAGCCTCGTCGGACATTTCGGAGAAGCAGAAGTAGGCCGTGTTTCCGTCGGGCGAAAAGCTGCATGGCCCGGAGTGCTCTCCTGTGTTGAGCGGCTCCGGCAGGGGCATTGGCGCCGTCCACACGTAGCAGCCCACCACGCCGTTGCGCTCGCCGGGCTTGTCCTTTTGAATGCTCGAAAGGTACATGTTGAGGTAGGGTCTCCCCGTTCCGCCGTAGATTTTCCGCTTCTTGTCGCGCAGCTTCTCCTGCCGTTTTCGCTCCTTGGCGAGCTCCTCCCGGCGCCTCGCCTTGTCGCTCTCCGAGGTGGCGAGGTCGTACATGTCGCCGTCGTAGCGGGAGTGCGCCGCGTTGGCGGGCTGGGTAGGGTTTATGCGGCAAAACTTCACCATGTTGGTAGGCTCCTGCGCGGTGCGCAGGAGCAGGCGGATGGCGTCGTCGCTGTCTGCGCCCTTCATGGCGGCCATGCTTGCCGCCACCTCTTGCTGGTCGGTAGCCGTGTAGCCAATGGGACGGTCGGAGGTAAACACGGCGTAGTCGCCGTGCACCACGGCGGCAAACTCCGAGTAGCGCGTATTTATCCGCCGCTCGTTGCTGACGGCAAAAAACGGCGGACGCTTGGCAATTGCGCAGGCGCTGTCGCACGACGAGATGCGCCCGCGCGCGGCGAGCGGGTCGCCTCCGCGCGTAACGGAGGCAAGGTAGGCCTGCCGCGCCTCGTCGTACTTCCCAACGAACATGAGCACGTCGCCAAAGCTCTGGTAGGCCTCCGCCGGGCAGCTAGGGTAGCTGGTGGCAAGGTGGTAGTACTTTTCGGCGTCGGCGTAGCTGCGCAGCATAACGCTAATGTTTGCCAAGTCCAGCACAGACTCCATGGTCGACCGCTTGCGGTCTATCTCACGGTACAGCGTCAGCGCCTTTTGGTACTCGCCGGCAGCCACAAATTCTTCCGCCTGCCGACGCTCAATCACCTGCGCCGATGCTACCCGGCACGCCAGCGCTGCCGCCAGCAACGCCGCTTTTAAAATGGTGGTGTTCATGGAATAAAAAAACTAAGGGTTATGAAATAAGAACTATTGTAAATTTGTTGCAACGAATAACGCCAATAGGGGTTAGCTCTTGATGGAAAAGCATTCCGCCTGCTCTCTTTGCATCCCGGAAGGGTAGGGCGTTCAGACCTGCGTAATTTTTTCTGCTGATTTGTGCCGAAATCAATTGCCTCAACAACCTCATTTTTACCTAATTTCTCAAACAAAACCACCTCAGTAGCCATGAAATACGCCACCTGCAACCCAACCTCATTAACCTCATAGAGCGATGCTGCGAGCGAACAATGAGGTAATGAGGTATTGTTCGCATCATATACTTTTGCTACTGAGGTGGTTTTGTTTGAGAAATTAGGTAAAAATGAGGTTTTCGCTACCTCCCCTCTTCAGCTCAATTTTCGGAAGAAAAATTTCGTACCTTCTGAACACCCTACCCGTAGGGATGCAAAGAGCGGAAATTTCGTTGTTTTTTCTCTGACTAATCCCGTAGGGAATTAATAAAAAAACGACGAAATTAAAGCCCTACGGGCAAGCTCGGCGCAGCAGCATGCAATAAATATGGCGCTACCAAATAGCGATACGTGTGGGTAACCCTAACGGACATTTTGGGATTACGCAGGAGCTGCGCAGCCCAATTGCCCAAAAAAGTGTTGATAACTATTTGCTAAGCGAGGCGTACAATCCAAAATAAGGTGCTACCTTTACCGTTGCTTTTGCTAAAAGAAACGCCTTTCATTCTTGCGCCTTAAATCGGGCTGGCATGGCCGGGACGCCGTTTGGGCGCCCCCTAATTGACAGCATGCGCAGCGCCCAGCGAGCTACGTTAGCCGCTGCTTAACCATTCACTTAATTGTAATCAATCAATTATTAACAACAACAAAGATGAAACGAGTAATGATTTCTTTATTTGCGCTGCTGCTGCTGGCGGCGCAGGCGCAGGCGCAAAAAGAGGCGCTGGCGGTGCTGGTGGTAGGGGTGGACAATTGGATGTTTGGCGACGTGCTTGCGCACATGGTGGGCGAGGAGCTCAAGCGCAGCAACCCCAACCTTGTGCCGGTAACGCGCGAAAGGTTTGTGCAGGACAAGCTCAAGGCGCTGCGGCGGGCGACCGGCAAGATATACCTCTGCGAGCTGCGCGAATGGGCCAGCAAGCAAGACTTGTCGCAGGTGTGCCTTGTGGAGGCACAAGGAGGTAGCGCGGGCGTCGCCTTTTCTTTTAAGCATAGCGCACAGTCTTACTCGGCGCACCTCATAGAGGTTTCAGGCGGCGCTACGTCCCGTAGCGCCAACTTTACGTTCACGCATGCCGGCGCGCCTCAAAAGATGAGCTCGGCGGAGCTGAATAAGGTAGCGTGGGAGGTGGTAGGCCGTCTTCAGAGCAGCAGCAGCAAGGCTATTTCTTACGCCAACTGCTATTCGCCTGGGCCGGATGATCTGGTGGAGATGGTATTTGTGGAGGGGGGTACGTTTGCGATGGGCTGCCTCGACGGTCGGGATACTAAGAGCGGCGGAAAATGTTCCGGCCCTCCAACCCAGGTTACGGTTTCTGATTTTTGGATAGGGAAGTACGAGGTAACGCAGAAGGAGTGGGCAGCTGTGATGGGCGGCACCTTTGTGGATTGGCTTAAAGAGAATGTTACTCTTGCGATAATCTTTTCCGGCATAGGGAGCAACTATCCGGCTTATTACGTCAGCTATAATGATGCTTTGGCTTTTATCGCAGCGTTGAATGCCCGTACGGGTAAAGAATATCGGATGCCAACGGAGGCGGAGTGGGAGTACGCGGCCCGCGGGGGCGCTTTAAGCAACGGCTACGAGTACAGCGGGAGCGACACTGTGGACAACGTTGCGTGGTATGCGGGTAACAGCGGCTATACATCCCACGAGGTAGGCAAAAAAGCTGGGAATGAGCTGGGCATTTACGACATGAGCGGGAACGTTGCTGAGTGGTGTAGTCTCTATGGCAGCAGTGGAGCTGGCGTTAGCCCCACCGCTGTCGGAGGCGGTGATTACTACGACGACAAGGATTTCTGTCGCGTTGCCCATCGCTTCACCAACGAGCCCAGCGCCGCCAACCACCCCCTCATTGGCTTTCGCGTGGTTTTGCCATAGCTACCCTGGTGTAATTCGCCCTTTCGTGTAAGCTATAGGGGTTGAAGCATGGGTGGCGTCGTACGCTGTATGGCGCCACCCATGTTTTGTTTGGTACCGTATGCTGCTCACGATGCGCGGCTACCCGTACAAAAAGCTGCTTCCGCCAATGAACTCGCGAATGATGGAGGTGGGGGGGATTTTGTGCTCGTCTTCGGGGCTGATGAACTCAAAGTAGCTGAGGAATTTGAGCAAGCGGCAGGCTTCGGCGTAAACCGCGTCGTTGGGGAGCACGCGGTAGAGCATGGGCTCGGCGTACTTGCGCAGCACGTTGATTTCGTACAGCAGCGAGGAGTTGAACATGATATCTGCATTCTCCTGAAAGGGGAAAATATTTCTGTCCTCCCCCCGCCGCACGCTTGCCCAGCGGTGGAGCGTTGCCTGCGCGGTGTTGCCCCGAAAAAAGGCGTCGCGCACCATCCTTCGCAGCAGGCGGTTGTCGGTTGTTGATATGCGGTTGTTTTCGTCGAGGTTGATGAACGTGAGCGCGGAGGCGTAGATGCGGAGCTTGTTTTGGGGCTTAATGGCTTCGGTGAGCTTGGGGTTGAGCGCGTGGATACCCTCCACGACGAGGATGTCTTTTTCGCTCAGCTCCATGTACGTGCCGTCGAAGGAGCGCGTTCCGCTGCCGAAGTCAAACTTGGGGAGCTGTACGCGCTTGCCGTGCAGCAGCTTGTCGAGGTGCTCGTTGAAGAGCTCGAGGTCAACCGCGTTGATGCTTTCAAAGTCGTGCTCGCCGTGCTCGTCGAGCGGCGTTTGGTCGCGGTTTACGAAGTAGCTGTCCATCTCCAGCACCTTGGGCGCAAAGCCCGCCACCTTGAGCTGTATGGAGAGCCGCTTGGAGGTGGTGGTTTTTCCGCTCGACGAGGGTCCGGCTATCAGCACCAGCTTTACGTCGCGGCTGAGCGAGGAGATGTGGTCGGCAATTTGCGCGTACTTTTTTTCGTGCAGCGCCTCCGATACCTTAACCAGCTCATCGCCTCCGTTGCGCTGCACCAGCTCGTTGATTTGCCCCACCGTTCCCGCCTGCAGGATGTCCACCCACTGCTTGTGCTCCTGAAAAATGTCGAACATTTTTCGCTGAATTATGAAGCTCTCCAGCGCCTCCGCGTTGTCGGATTTTGGAAACATGAGGAGCATCCCGTTGTAGTAGGGGGTGAGGCCAAAGCTGCTCAGGACTCCCGTTCCGGGCGTTAGCGGTCCGTAGAAGTGGTCGGCGTAGCCGTCGAGGTAGTAAACCGACGTGTAGAGCTTGCCGCGCGTTTGCTGTAGCCGCGCTTTTTCGGCGTAGCCCTGCCTTTGGAAGATGGCGATGGCCTCCTGCGTGGGTACCTTTGTTTTTTCAAACGGCAAATCGGCGTCAACCAGCTCGCGCATGCGCTTGGCAATGGCGCCCACCATGGACGCGCTGAAGCCCGCGGCGCCCGCGAGCTCGCAGTAAAAGCCGTTGGAAACGGAGTGCTCTACGCTAAGGCTGTGCTCGGGAAAAACGTCCCTTACCGCCTTTTGCAGCAGAAACGTGAGCGCGCGCTGGTAGCAGCGCCTCCCGTCGGGGTGCGCGTACCCGATGAAGCGGACGCTCTGCGGGCTTGACGCCTCGTACCACAGCTCCTTGAGCTGGTTGTTGGCCAGCGCGGCAAGGATGGCCGACTCCAGCCGAATGTTCTGGTCGCGCGCAATGTGCATCAGCGACGTTCCCGGCTCGTAGGCTTTGGTGATACCGTTGTTTTCGCAGTAAATGTTGATTAACTTCA
Organism: Prevotellaceae bacterium; assembly: GCA_031290835.1. Classification (GTDB taxonomy): domain Bacteria; phylum Bacteroidota; class Bacteroidia; order Bacteroidales; family UBA932; genus JAITMY01. The sequence continues at coordinate 779 of JAISLN010000100.1, read as the reverse complement.
TGAAAGCGAAGAAATTTTGAATTTTGAATTTTGGATTTTGAATTGCGCGAGAGGTAACGCTGAAAACATTTCGTCTTTCCTCTCTCTGCATCCCGTAGGGATGCGCCTCTCGGTAGAAGCGGCACAAACCTCTCCTCTCTTTGCATCCCGTAGGGATGCACCTCTCGGTAGAACAGCAACAAAACACCCCTTTTGAAATTTTGAATTCTAAATTATAAATTTTGAATTGCGCGAGGCGCAAAGAAATTTTGAATTCTAAATTTTGAATTTTGAATTGCGCGAGGCATGCAAAGAAATTTTGAATTCTAAATTTTGAATTTTGAATTGCGCAAGGCGCGGGGTATCGTGCGTAAGCCTAATTCAAAATTTAGAATTCAAAATTCAAAATTTCCCCCTCCCAAGTATTGTTTTGCCAGCTTGGCGATGTACTTCCCGATTACGTCAAACTCCAAGTTCACCACCGTGCCCTTCCGGATGGCGTGAAAGTTGGTGTGCTCGTAGGTGTAGGGGATGATGGCCACCTGAAACTTGCCGTGCTGAGAGTTGACCACCGTGAGGCTCACGCCGTTCACCGCAATGGAGCCTTTTTCTACCGTAATGTTTCCGGCGGCGGGGTCGTAGCCGAAGGTAAAGTACCAGCTGCCATCGGCTTCCCGCACCTCGCTGCACGCGGCGGTTTGGTCAACGTGCCCCTGCACGAGGTGTCCGTCGAGCAGGCTGTCGAGCTTCATGCTGCGCTCCACGTTTACCTCGTCGCCCACGCGGAGCAGCCCGAGGTT
>JAISLN010000099.1 GCA_031290835.1 Prevotellaceae bacterium | reverse complement strand
CAGCATGGTTTCCACGTACTCCATGTTGAACTTGAAGGCGCCAAACAGCTCTTCGTCGGGAACGAACGAGGTCATGGTGCCGTTTGGCTCCGTGCTTGGCGAAAGCTTGTGCTCGGTATCCATCACGCCCTTGCGCCAGTAGCCGCCCGCCGTTTTGCCCTCGCGAAAGGAGCGCACCTCAAAGTGCGCCGACAGCGCGTTTACCGCCTTGATGCCAACGCCGTTGAGCCCCACCGATTTTTTGAACGCCTTGCTGTCGTACTTGGCGCCGGTGTTCATTTTGCTCGCCACATCAACCACCTTTCCCAGCGGAATACCCCGCCCAAAATCGCGCACGCTCACCGCACCCTTTTCGTCAATGCTAATGTTGATGCGCTTTCCGAAGCCCATCGCGTATTCGTCGATGGAGTTATCTATCACCTCCTTTAGCAAAATGTAGATGCCGTCGTCGGGCGAGCTGCCGTCGCCCAGCTTGCCGACGTACATGCCCGGCCGGCGGCGAATATGCTCCTGCCAGTCGAGGGTTATAACGTTGTCGTCGCTATAGTTTGCGAGTGCGGCTGAATCCATGGGGTTGCTCCTTTTTTGTTCTTAATAATTCGGTTTTAACGCGCAAAGTTAGCAAATCTGCCTGCTTGCGCGCTCTTTAGTTTTGAACAATTTTTCAATTCGCTGAGAATAAATATATTGGAATAAAAATTAAGCTGCGCTGATGGCGGGCGATACGAGCGCGGAGAAATTTTGAATTTTGAATTGCGCAAAAGCGCAACAGCTGCCATTACGGGCGAAACAACCCAGCGTTCACTCTGCACCGTTGTCAATGGTGTGCACGTAATCTTCGGACACATCAATACCTGCGGCTTTAATATCCGACAGCTGCCTTTCTGTCGCTCTTCTTCTTTGGATAGCTTTTTCTTGGATTTTGCTGCTGTATCAAAAAGTTTATCTATTTTTATGCTGTACTCTTTCACTCACTAGCTGCTTGCTGTTATCAGACACAAAGGTAGCTTTCTCTACCTGCACAGCCTCGCCGCTGCCGTACTCGCGGGCGCCGCCAAAATCGTCGTCGGCTGTGTTGAGGGAGGGGACGGTGTCGATGAAATGGAAGTTGCCGTCTTTATCTATCATCACATTGTCGGCGTGCAAATCTTCAACGATGTAGTCTTTGCTGACGTATACGCCGTTTATTTTATCAAATCCTCTCTTTTCCATTTCGGCGTCGAGTAGAGGCAGCTCTCCTTTTTCGAGCTCCCTGCCCTGTATGTGCTTTTGCCTGACAACGGGGGCAAAGTAGCTGCCATCTACCGCCCTTGTTGCGCCGTGGGTTTCGGTGAAGCCGACTAATTCATATCCGGTTTCGGATTCTCCAAATAGGTGATTGTGTAGGGATATTCGGTTGTCTAAATATTCCTGCGGGGTTTCCGAAAAGTTTTTGTAGTTGTAGTAAACCTTGAGCACGTAGCCGGGATTGGAAGGATCGTCATAAACACGGGCTTCCATCCCTGTATCACGATACTTCCATTTTTCTACTTCTTCGGGCGTTATCCAGACGCCTTTTTTTTGAGCGTAATCTTTTAAGATTTGTTCTTGCTCTTCTGCTCCTCTTCCTGTCGCTCCCGCTCCCGCATCGCGTATTTCCGCGCTGTTTGCTCGTCTTTTTGCTGCGAGGAGTACGGATGCTTCAACATTTCTCTTACCGCCTTGCCGGCGTCCCTGTTCCTCTGCCAGTGATAGTCGGTTAAGGTGGGCAGCTCCGGCTTCGATGGCGTTGGCTGTTCGTTCAAGTTGCTCATGGCTCATTTCTCCTTTTTGGTTGGTTGATTGCATCCTGCAAAGATAGCGGTTTTTCCTTTGCGGCGGGCTTTTCTTTTGCGCTTTTTTTGGGCGGGCGGGCAACCCTCGCCTCCCAAGCTCCGCCTTGTACTTTTCCACAAGCGAGGGGTTGGAAAAGTCCATGTTTTGCACCATGCCTTCCTTGATGCGCGGCTGCTCTAAAATAAATCTAATGCCGCTACCTTTTTTGGTGACGCCGATTAATTTGTAAGCCGTTTCGGGGAATAGGTGGTTGTGCAGCGAAATACGGTTGTCTAAAAACTCCAGCGGCGTACCGGAAAACTGGTACGGGGAAGCTATTTTCACAACGGTATCGGGGGTGCTTCCCTCGTACACCTTGGATTCGGTGCCGGTTGAATCGTACAGCTTTCTTTTGGACGTGGCTTCTTCCCACTCCTCAAAAATGCCCGCTTCTCTCGCCCATTTTTCTAGGAGCTGCTCCTGTCTCTCTCTTGCATCATTTTCATTCTGCGCGCTCTGGCTTCCGCCGCGCTCTTGTGTATCCTTGCTAAATGCTCTCTCCCCTCCTCCCAGGATAATGGATGCTTCGACATTTCTTCTACCGCCTTTTGCGCGGCCGCGCTCCTCTGCCAGTGATAGTCGGTTAAGTGAAGCCCTTCCGGCTTCGATTTCGTCTGCTGTTCGCTTGAGTTCTCCATAATTTATTTCTCCTTTTTGGTTGATTACGTTCCGCAAAGATAGCGGTTTTTCCTTTGCGTCGGGCTTTTCCTTTGCGCTTGTCTTGGGCGGTCGCACCCTGCCCCTGCCGGGCGGCCGGATGGGCTTTCCGCCCATCACGTCGGCCACCGCTCCCCGCACCGCCTGCTCAAAGGTGAGGCGGCTGATTTGCTCGGGGCTCAGGCCGCGCAGCCTCAGCCTGCGGCCTACCCACGCCCAGAAGTCGCGCAGGAGCTTCCTAAAGCGCTCCTTAAAGGTTTTGCCCAGCGCGGGGTTGTGGAGTACCTGCTCGCCGCTGTCGCCCATGGCCTGCACAAAGGCCTCGTCGCAGCGGTCATCGTCGTCC
>JAISLN010000098.1 GCA_031290835.1 Prevotellaceae bacterium | reverse complement strand
GAGATTACTCGTGCCGTTGCCGTAGGCTAAAGCCTACGGTTAATAAAGTGCCGTCCCTGCGGGACTTGACCGTGAGGGGAGATTACTCGTGCCGTTGCCGCAGGCTAAAGCCTACGGTTAATAAAGTGCCGTCCCTGCGGGACTTGACCGTGAGGGGAGATTACTCGTGCCGTTGCCGTAGGCTAAAGCCTACGGTTAATAAAGTGCCGTCCCTGCGGGACTTGTCTTTTCCTGATTTAGGTTGACTGTTTAGTATCGCGTAGGAGAGGCGTTGAAATCCAAATTCCCCAATTAAGGGGGCTTTTGAGGCGGCCCCATCCCTCGGTAGAAAAGCCTCACCCCAGCTCTCGCATTCCGCAGGAATCCATCTCACCATTCTTAGCGTTTAGTGCTCGCGCACGCCTACTTTGAAAATCAATAAAAAATAGCTACTTTTGCGCTCCGCTTGAATTTACTGAAGAATAGGCATACGGCGTAAAAAAGCAAAGCAAGGCAAACAAAAGACTTAAACGCGCTCATAACGTGGCAGCTGCAAACCGCCAAATGGCTTGCGAGCTTCGCCGGTTGGGCGGTATGGGTAAGTAGGGCAGCGCGAACTTTGGCCGCGTATTTTCCAAGCATACGGAATAAACTCAATTTACATAACCTTAAATTACATTAAAAATGGCGCAAGAAAAAAAGTTTGTTACCTGCGATGGTAACTACGCCGCAGCGCACGTGGCGTATATGTTCAGCGAAGTAGCCGCAATCTACCCCATCACCCCGTCCTCTACCATGGCGGAGTACGTGGACGAGTGGGCTGCCTTTGGCAAAAAAAACCTCTTTGGCGAAACCGTCAAGGTAACCGAAATGCAGAGCGAAGCCGGCGCCGCCGGCGCTGTTCACGGCTCGCTGCAGGCGGGCGCGCTCACCACTACCTTTACCGCCTCACAGGGGCTGCTGCTCATGATTCCCAACATGTACAAGATTGCCGGCGAGCTGCTGCCCTGCGTATTCCACGTGTCGGCCCGCTCGCTCGCCATGAACGCCCTCTCCATCTTTGGCGACCACAGCGATGTGATGTCAACCCGCCAAACGGGCTTTGCCATGCTCGCCTCGGGCAGCGTGCAGGAGGTGATGGACTTGGCGGCGGTGGCGCACCTCACGGCCATAAAGGGGCGCGTGCCCTTTGTGAGCTTCTTCGACGGCTTCCGCACCTCGCACGAAATTCAAAAGATTGAGGCCATTGACGGCGAAGACCTCCGCAGCCTGATAGACCAAGAGGCGCTGGCCGACTTCCGCCGCCGCGCGCTCAACCCCAACGCCCCCGTAACGCGCGGAACGGCGCAAAACGGCGACGTGTACTTTCAAGCCCGCGAATCGAGCAACCGCTACTACAGCGCGGTGCCCGACATGGTGGCCGGCTACATGAAGGAGATAAGCCGGATTACCGGCCGCACCTACAAGCCGTTTAACTACTACGGCGCCGCCGACGCCGAGCACGTGATAGTTGCCATGGGGTCGGTTTGCGACGCCATCAGGGAAACCATTGACTACCTCAACGCCGGAGGCAAAAAGTACGGCGCAATTTTCGTTCACCTCTACCGCCCGTTTTCGGCCAAGCACCTGCTGGAGGTGCTGCCCAAGAGCGTCAAGCGCATAGCGGTGCTCGACCGCACCAAGGAGCCGGGCGCAGGCGGAGAGCCGCTGCTCCTCGACGTAAAGGATGCGCTCTACGGCCGGCCCAACGCGCCGCTGGTAGTGGGCGGAAGATACGGGCTTTCGTCGAAGGACACCACGCCGGCAATGATCATTTCGGTGTACGAAAATCTGGCGATGAGCGAGCCAAAAGACCACTTCACCATCGGCATTGTGGACGACGTAACCTTCCTTTCGCTTCCGCAAAAGGAGGAAATCAGCCTCGGCAAAGCCGGTACCGTCGAAGCCAAGTTCTACGGGCTTGGCTCGGACGGTACGGTGGGCGCCAACAAGAATACCATAAAAATTATCGGCGAAACCACGCCAAAGTACTGCCAAGCCTACTTTGCCTACGACTCCAAAAAGTCCGGCGGCTTTACCTGCTCGCACCTGCGCTTTGGCGACAGCCCCATCAACTCGCCCTACCTAGTAAATACGCCCGACTTTGTGGCCTGCCACGTGCCCTCGTACCTCACCAAGTACGACATCCTGCGCGGCGTCAAGCAAGGCGGGACGTTCCTGCTCAACAGCCTGTGGAGCGCAGAGGAAACCAAAAAACGCCTGCCCGACTTTATCAAAAAAACGCTGGCGGAGAAAAAAATCAACTTCTACATCATGAACGCCACCAAAATTGCGGAGGAAATAGGCTTGGGCAACCGCACCAACACCATCCTGCAATCGGCGTTCTTCAAAATCTCCGGCGTAATTCCCTACGAAAAGGCGGTGGAGGAAATGAAAAAGGCTATCGTGAAGAGCTACGGCAAAAAGGGCGAAGACGTGGTGAACAAAAACTACGCTGCCGTTGACCGCGGCGGCGAGGTTACCCGAGTAGAAGTACCCGCCGAGTGGGCGTCGCTGAGCGGAAAGTTTGAGCCTGAAACGGCAAAGCGTCCCGCCCCCGACTTCGTAAAGAAAATAGCCGACGCGGTGAACGCGCAAGTTGGCGACGACCTCCCCGTGAGCTCCTTCATCGGGCAGGAAGACGGCGCCATTCCCTGCGGCACTGCCGCCTACGAAAAGCGCGGTATTGCGGTGCACGTGCCGGAGTGGGCGCCCGAAAATTGCATACAGTGCAACCAGTGCGCCTACGTTTGCCCCCACGCCGCCATTCGCCCCTTCCTGCTCACCGACGCAGAACAGGCCGCCGCCCCCGAAGGGCTGAAAACCATCAAAGGCAACGGCGCATTTAAGGATTACAGCTTCCGCATTCAGCTCACGCCGCTCGACTGCACGGGATGCTCCAACTGCGCCGAGGTGTGCCCCGGCGTCAAAGGCAATAAGGCGCTGGTGATGAAGCCGCTCGAAAGTCAGCTGCCGGAGCAGGAGCGCTACGATTACCTGCACAGCAAGGTGGGCTACAAGGACACGGTGGGCAACAAGTTCCAAAACATGAAGAACAGCCAGTTTTCGCAGCCGCTCTTTGAGTTCTCCGGCGCCTGCATGGGCTGCGGCGAAACGCCCTACGTAAAAGCCATCACCCAGCTCTTTGGCGAGCGCATGATGATTGCCAACGCCACCGGCTGCTCGTCCATCTACGGCGGCTCCTACCCCGCATCGCCCTACACCGTCAACGGCAACGGCTGCGGCCCCGCTTGGGCAAACTCCCTGTTTGAGGACAACGCCGAGTTTGGGCTGGGCATGGTGATGGGCGTGGAGAAGCTCCGCGACCGCATCGCCGCGGTGATGGCCAAGGGGCTACTGTGCAGCGAGTGCTCGCCGGAGCAAAAGGCGCTCTTTACCGAGTGGCTGGAAAACCGCAACGACGGTATCAAAACCCGCGAAATTGCCGAGAAGCTCATTCCGCTGGTAGCGCAGGGCAGCTGCGAAGTGTGCAGGCAGCTCACCGAAATGAAGGACTACATCGTGAAGCGTTCGCAGTGGATCATCGGCGGCGACGGCTGGGCATACGACATTGGCTACGGCGGGCTTGACCACGTGCTCGCCAGCGGCGACAACCTCAACGTGCTGGTGCTCGACACCGAGGTTTACTCCAACACCGGCGGACAATCCTCGAAGTCAACGCCGGCCGGAGCAGTGGCAAAGTTTGCCACCTCCGGCAAGCGCGTCCGCAAAAAAGACCTCGGCATGATGGCAATAAGCTACGGCTACGTTTACGTGGCGCAGGTCGCCATGGGCGCAAGCAACAACCAGTACTTTACCGTGCTCAAGGAGGCGGAAGCCTACAACGGGCCATCGCTCATCATTGCCTACGCGCCCTGCATCAACCACGGGCTAAAGAGCGGGCTGCTCAACACCCAGCGCGAAGAAAAGCTGGCGGTGGAGTGCGGCTACTGGCACAGCTACCGCTACAACCCCGCGCTGGAAGCCGAAGGCAAAAACCCCTTCACGCTGGACAGCAAGGA
>JAISLN010000097.1 GCA_031290835.1 Prevotellaceae bacterium | reverse complement strand
AAGGCGTAGCTCGTAGCGCTGGTATCACGCTCGCCCAGCGCCGCCTCAGACGTGTCGCTGACCAAAAAGTACTTCACCGAAACCAGCGCTGATGCGGATGTTACAACGCCGCTAACGGTAGCTGCCGTATCCGCCGGTAGAGTGTAGGAGGGCTGGTCGAAGGTGATGACGGGCGCTTCCGGCTCGCCGGGCAGCTCGGGGTGTTGGTTATCATTGTCGGAGCAGGCGGCAGCGCCTATCGTCATTAGCAAAATCAACAAAAGAAGCCTACGGTGTGGATGGAAATTCATAGGAATTTGAGATTTACAGAATTACAGGATTTTGCAGAATTTACAGGTTGCATTAGATGCTGTCCATTCTGCACGATGCAGACGGATTTTTTACCTGTAGCAACATGGTATTCATGGCCGATTGATTTTTTATGACGTTACAAAAGTACTTATTTTATGCTCAAAAACAAATTGTAAAATCCTCCGAAGCTAAAAAACCAAACAAGGGAGATGAGCCCCCTTGTTTGGTCCGGGTATAAGAGGATTAAGCATTAGTACTCAACTTTTACGCCGTAGAGGTTGATGCCGCTACTTCCCGAATAGAGGTAGATGCTTCCGGCGCCACCGGTATAAGAATACTCATACGCTTTTAGAGTATTACCCTCGGTCGTCATTCTACCAATTTCTCCTGCTCCATTATCCACAATTATTGGGCGCTCAGTATTACCGCTACCTGTTATCATATAAACAATAATTGTACAGCTGCCGGTTACGTCGAAATTCAGTGCGCGCTTAGTGATATCTCCCCCACCGTTAAGTTTTAGACGATAATTAAAATCAATACCATCTGCAGATTTTGCATTTGATTCCCTTGTTAGATTACCACTATTAGCCGTTCCGATAAGCGTCAGTCCATCAATGTTTGTTTCTGAAGTAATCTCAGAAAGTTCCTTAAACGCATCATCCGAAAAATTCCACCATTTATTTACGCCAACGGGAGCGGCAGCAGACGGCGCTTTGCGCACTATCGTTACGTTGTAGGTTTTCATGGTGAGGTCTTCGGCGAGCACAACTATTTGGTAGGGGCCATTGACGCCCACCAGCAAGGTGTCGCTGGGGGGGGCGGTTACTTTGCCGCCGCTGTTTATTTTGGCAAACTTGTGGTTAGCCACGGCGGTAATGGTTACGTTCTTCACATCGGCGTCCACCGTATCGGTATATTCCGTTACGCTGGGGGCAAACGTCGGCGTAATCGTGCCCTTGTCCACCATGAGGCTCTTTAGCGTGGCGTCGCTGCTGGCGGTTTTTTCCCGCTTCACCGTGATGTTGTACGCTTTTTGTGCTACGCCGTCTTCGGCGGTAACCTTTACGGAGAATACCATGGAGTCGGCGGTGAGGGTATGCTTGCCGTCGCCTTCTACGGCTTGATTCACGTGGTTTTTGCCGACGGCAAAGTCTATTTCGGTTACGCTCTTTGCCACGTTCACCTCGTAGTCGGTTACGTCGGGGTCAAAGGCGGGGGTGAGCGCTTCGCCGGTTGCGGCAAAGGTTTTCAGCGTGGTGGTGTGATCAGGCTCGTAAGTCCCGCCGATGACCATTTTTACCAAATACACCTCAATTCCGCTACCGCCGGAGTAAATGTATATGTCGGTTGCTTCGGTAACGTTTACCTCAACCTTGCCCAGCGATCCGGTGGTTACGTATGCACCCAATGCAGCATCGTTTTTATCGGTTATTTTCAATGTTCGTCCTGCTGTTCCGGACTTTGCATATACGGTAACCACGCAAGGCTTTTCTGCTTTGAAGTGGATAACTCGGTTAGCTGCTGCGAGGTCGCTGCTCCAAGCGCCACCACCTCTCAAGTCCAGCTTCCATTCGAAAGTGTAACCGTCCATTGCCTCGGTTGCTCTCGTTCTTCTTACACCGCCTGTGCCTCCGGCTACATCTAAGCCGTGCACGGTTGCCGTTTCTTTGTAATCTCCTGTGGTGATAATTGCAAACTCTTCATTCGAGAAATTCCACTCTACCGTTTCGGGCGGCGGCGGCGGTGTGGTTTTAAAGGTAAGCACCGCATACTTCGATTCGGGCAGGCTGGCGCTTAGGGCTTTTACGCGCACGGCATACTCCACGTTTTCGGATAGCCCGGTGTAGGTGAAGGTGCTTTCCTCCGTTTCGTCAATGCGGGGAGTTCCCGTGAGCTCAGGGTTGTTGTACAGCTCCAGCGTGTAGGTTTTTGCGTTGTTTACCTTGTCCCACGTCAGCGTGGCGTTCACCACGTTTTGCACGTTTGCCGTCAAGTTGGCGGGCGTAAACAGCCGGGCGTAGGCGGGGTCTGTAATTTCTTCCGGCTGCTCCTTGCAGCCTACCACGCCCAGCAGCGCGGCAAGGGAAAGCAAAATTATCTTTTTCATGATGTTTTTGTTTTTATTTGTTTAGTTACTAAATACGGGGTCGTTGTCGAGCATACCGTTGCTGTTGTCGATAAAGTACTGCCAGATAGGCCAGTAGGGCTGTAGGCTTGGGTCGCGCACAAAGAGGCGATTCCAGTACATGCGCGTAGCATCGTCGGCATTCAGCTTCCACGATTTTTCAGTATAGGAGGCCGGCTCTGCTATCGGCGTTCCTGCTTCTCCACGGTTTAAGCCGTAAAAAACGAGCGACTCGCCGTCGGGTGCGGTTTTGTAGTAAACCTTGGCGTTTACGTCGTTGTAGGGCGCCCCGCGAGTGCCAAGCTGCTCCAGCTCGGCTTTGTTTTCGTTCATTTTCGTGGTAAGTAGGTTCCAGCGGATAAGGTCGGCCTTGCGGAGCATTTCGCCGCAAAACTCAAGGGCGCGTTCGTTCACAATGGCGCTGAAAAACGCCTCCTTGCTTGCCGTTGCCGCTGTCATAAAGGTCTCTACCTTTTCGGGGTTGTTGGGGTAGGCGCGCGCGCGAATTTGCCGCAGGTAGGGCTCAGCGGCGGCAGGACCTTCCAGCTCGTTGATGGCTTCGGCGGCCATGAGCAGCACTTCGGCGTAGCGCATGTAGAGGTAGTTCAGCCCGTCGTCGTTGGTAGAAGTAACCACGCGGTTGAGCCACTCGTAGCGGTATTTGCCAAAATACCACTTGTCGAGGTTGGTGGGTACCTGCTTGCCGTTTGTCCACTCGTAGGGTATGCAGGTTACGTCGCGGCGGACATCTTCCTTTTCGTACTTGTAGAACATGACGGGGTTTGGGCCATCGTCGCCACCTTTGGCTTGGCCGGTGTACTTGTCGGTTGTGGTGTGCTTCACGCCGAGGTTGAAGATTACGCGTCCTCGTCCTTCGCTAAATGGCAGCTCCCACAGGACTTCATTGCCGGCTACGTAGGTTTCTGCATGAACAGCTTTGAAGCAAGCCTCAAAACCGCCGGGTTGTAGCTTGGCATTGCCGCTGTTAATTATGCTCAAGCATTCGTCCTTGGCAATGGCGTACATTTTTGTACGCTCCAAGTCGGGGTCTGTGCTCAAGCGCAGGGTCGTTTCGCCCTTGTGCAGGGAGTATCCTCCCGCCATGAGGGCAAGGCGCGCCCGCAGACCTTTTACAAAGCACTTGTTGATGCGCTCGGTAGAGGTGGTGAAGTGGTTTTCGTTAGGCCATCCCACCAGCGTGGCGGCTTCTTCAAGGTCGGCCAGCAGCTGTTTGAGCACCACATCTCGGTCGGCGCGGGGCAGGTAGGCGGTTTCGGAGTTGACGGGCTCAAAGCGAGCCGGCACGTTGCCCCAGCCTTTCAGCAGGTCGCTGTACAGTATGGCCCGAAGGGTGAGCAGCTCGCCGAGTATTTGCGCCAAATCGTCGTTATTTTTCACATCGCCGTAGGTGCGCAGCCCGCGAATTGCTAGGTTGGCGCGCTCAATACCTTCGTAAAACTTTGCCCAAGCGTTGTTATCCGTGTTCATTTGGTCGTTGGCGAGGTTGGTGTTGTAGTTTACCAGCCGCTCCTTATCCGATGGGTCGGCGTTGGTGCTGCCCATACCGTTTTGCACTTCCACGTCGGTGTTCAGCCCGTAGTGGGGCAGATACCTGCCACGGTAGGAGTTGGTTTCGGCAAACGATTGCAGCACTCCCGGTATAGCTCTTTCGGCATACGCGGGGGTGGAAAATATCACCGATTCGTCCATCGACGATTTGGTGGGCGCCTCCAAAAAATCCTCTGCGCAAGCGTTTAGCAGCAAAAGCAGCGCCGTTGTGATTGTTATGACAAATGTATTTTTCATATCTCTAATATTTTTTTTATGTTAAAAGGTAAGGTTAACGCCAAATACAATTTGCCGGCTTCTCGGATACGCTGCGTAATCCACGCCGGGCGTGTAGGCAACTTTTCGGCGGGTGGACACTTCAGGGTCGAAGCCGCTGTAGCTTGTCCACACGAGCAGGTTGTAGGCGGTAGCGTAGAAGCGCAGGTTTTGTATCCATATTTTTTGCGTAAGCGCCTGCGGCAGGGTATATCCCAGCGTCAGCGTGTTGAGGCGCAGGAATGATCCGTCTTCCACCGCCCAGTCGGAGAAGACAAACTTCTTCATGTAGGGCGACCACAGGGTTGTTCCGGCGTTCATGGCGGCAAGCCTGTCGGGGTCGTTCACCAGCTCACCCGTTTCGAGGTCGAGATTTGTCCAGCGGGTTCCCTGCTCCATGAGGTCAATCATGTTGCGCGAATGGTACTTGCTGGTAGAGGTGTACTCTATTTTATTGGCGTTGTAAATGTTGTTGCCGTAGCTCCAGTTGAGCATCAGCCCGAGGTCAAATCCATACGCGTATGCGTTAATGTTCACGCCGCCTGTGTGTAGCGGGTTGGCGTTGCCAATAATTTCGCGGTCTTCGTATTCCTCCGTCACTTTTCCGTCGTTGTTGAGGTCTTTGAGCTTCATGCTGCCGGGGCGCAGCGTACCTATTACCGGCGAGCAGTCCACCACGCCGTCTTTTAGAATCCAGCGCCCGGTAACGTCGTCATAGCTTTCAAAATCGGACACTTCGTAGCGCCCGTCGCTGCGGTAGCCGAGCATTTCTCCCACCTGTCCGCCCACAGCAATCATGAAGTCGTTATTAATTTCGGTAGAAGCCCAACCGGTGCCGCCTCCAAAATCTTCCATCATGCCGAGCGAGTTGATTTTATTTTTGTTGAAGCCAATGTTGGCGCTCACGGTCAGCCCATATTTTTCCTTCTGCAAAGCAACGCCGGTGAGGGTAAGCTCCACCCCCTTGTTTTGAGTTTCGCCCATGTTGCGGTACTGGTTGTCGTAGCCTGTGCCGCCAACGGGAAAGAGGATGAGCAGGTCGCTGGTGGTGTTGAGGTAAATTTCCGCCGTACCGCCAAGCCGCCCTTTTAGCAGCGAAAAGTCAAGCCCTGCGTTGCGGGTTATGGTTGTTTCCCACGTCAGCTCCGGGTTTGCCATGGTTTTGGAGGGCGCCCAGTAGCTGTTGTAGCCGTTGATGGATGTGGTGGTGGAGCTCGAGTAGGTTTGCGCCATTTGTCCCGCCGGAATGTTGTTGTTGCCGGCAGTACCGTAGCTCACGCGCAGCTTCAGGTCGCTTAGCCACGATTTGGTAGCCTCCAAAAATCCCTCTTCGGAAATTCTCCACGCCACCGCCGCCGAGGGGAAGTATCCCCACCTATTTCCTTCGGAAAACTTGCTGGAGCCGTCGGCGCGGAAGGTAGCGTTGAGCAGGTATTTGCTTTTGTAGCTGTAGCTCAAGCGCCCGAAGTAGGAGAGCAGCTTGTCGTCGGGCGAGAAGTTGTTGTCTATCGACACGGCATGCCCCTGCGTAGAGAGGCGCCGCGCCAAATCAAAAGTAAAGCTGGGGTCAAAGCCTGCAACCTCCGACGTCATTGCTTCGTTGGTGGTATAAATCAGCTCCTGACCTGCCAGCAGATTAAGGCTGTGCGCTTCGGGCAGCCACTTTTTCAGGTCAATGTTCAGCGTATTGGTGTTCCGCAGCGACTGCCGGGCGCCTTTCCTGAAGGTAACGGCAGGCTTCATTTGATATTCGGCTACTCCTATGTTACGCGCATGGTAGGTGGTAACGCCGTAAAAGCGGTCGTCGTTACTGTTGTTTTGGTCCAACCCCACCTCTGTTCTGAGGCGTATCCCATCGGTAAACTCCCAGCTTGCGCCGCCGTTGAGGTTAATCCCTCGCCGGAGCTGGGCGCGCTCATTATCGCGTAGCGACGCCAGCGGGCTGTACAGGGAGAAGCCCTGATCGGTGTTGGTGGGATCGGCCAGCTCGCCCGATATGGGAATGCTTGGGTAAATCATCGCATACTTCAAGCGAGTATCGGAAGAGGAGCCTCTTTCCTGCCCGCCGTCATTCACGCCGCCTCCCTCCACCTGAGTTTGCGACCAGCGCGCCGAAAAGTCCAGCTGCACGCGCTTGTGTGGCTGGCTGTTGAGCTTGAGCATCAGGTTGTCGCGGCTAAAGTCGGAGCCTTGCATAATGGCCTTATCATCTATGTGGTTGTAGCTGAAGGCATACTTTACCTTGTCAGACCCGCCGTTGATGCTAAGGTTTTGGTTAAACGTGCTGCCGGTGCGCCCAAAAGTGATGTCTTGCCAGTCGTTGCCTTCCAGACCTTTGTACAAATCTATGTCGTCCCATACGCCAAAAAATTTGGTGTAGTTGTCGTCGTCGGCAATCAGGGAGCGCTCATACTGCCAGAGTGCATAGTCGTAAGGCTCAAGAGCATTCAGCTTTTTGGCAAGCTGCTTCACGCCGTAGTAGGCGTTGTAGCTCACCTGAATTTTTCCGGCTTGCCCGCTTTTGGTGGTGATGATGATTACCCCGTTTGCGCCGCGCGCCCCGTAAATTGCGGTGGATGACGCATCCTTCAGCACGTCGATAGACTGAATGTCGTTTGGGGCAATGTCGGTAATGGAGTTCACCGGAAATCCGTCCACAATGTAGAGCGGGGTATTATCGCCGGTAATTGAGCCGCCACCGCGCACCCTGATGGTAATTTCGGCGTCCGGCGAGCCTTCTGTGGTCACCACCTGCACGCCTGCCAGCTTACCGGTGATGGCTTCTGCCGCCGAGCTTACGGGCATAGCCGCAATCTCCTTTGCGCCCACCGATGATACCGCACCCGTCAGGTCGCGCTTTTTCGCCGTTCCGTAGCCAATCACCACCACCTCGTCGAGCGACCGCTCGTCCTCCGCGAGCGTTACGTCCAGCATTCCGCTTGCGGTAACAGTGAGGCTCAATGGCCGCATACCCATAAACGACACGGTGAGGGTTTTTGCGTCCGCCGGCATGCTAATGGTGTACCGACCGTTTACGTCGGTCAGGACGCCAACGTTTGTGCCGCTAACCACCACCGACGCCCCCGCAACAGGAGCACCCGCGCCATCCCGGACAATGCCGGTTACATGTTTTGGCACAGCCTCCTGTGCCTGCGTGTACACGCTTGTCGAAATTAGCGACGCCGCTACTGCCGTTAGCAGCCGCTTAAATCTCGTTCCGCAGATTCTTTTTTGCATAACATTTTTTTTTAGGGATTGAACTTAATTGTTGATGGAGCTTGAACAGCGCCGCAGTACTTACGTGTACGGCAGCGCATGGTGAATTGGCGAGAATATGCTTGAGAGGTACAGGTGCTGTAAACAAGCGGGGAGCCGTACCGACTACATGGTATAGCAAAAAAAAATTCGAGCAAAACATGCTGCCTTGCCGCATTGTTTTGCTCGAAAAACTTGTATATCTGGGAAAAAATATTATAGCAACACAGAATGCTAACTTGCTGACTACTGTGTGTGTGTGTGTGTGTGTGTGTGTGTGTGTGTGTGTGTGTGTGTGTGTGTGTGTGTGTGTGTGTGTGTGTGTGTGTGTGTGTGTGTGTGTGTGTGTGTGTGTGTGTGTGTGT
>JAISLN010000096.1 GCA_031290835.1 Prevotellaceae bacterium | reverse complement strand
AAAAAGGTAAACAGCGCCATTCGCATCGTTCCCCACCAGTTGGGATAACCCACGAAAACAACGTCGTAAGCCGCCATGTCTTTCACTTCGTCAGCGATCGACGGACGGACACTGTCGTTCAACTCTTTTTTCGCCAGCGTCACACATTCGTCGTAGTCTTTCGGATAGGGCGTGACGGTGGTGATTTCAAACAGGTCGCCGCCGGTTTGCTGTTGAATTTGCTTTGCTATTTCGCGGGAGTTCCAGCCCCACGAAAATTACACGACAAGGATTTTCCCCTTATTTTCTTTGCTTTGCGCCTGTGCCACGCCACTCAGGGCAATGGCTGACGCTACTAAACAAATCATTGTTTTCATGTCATTTTTTAATAAAATTCCGGCGCAAAGGTACGGCAGGAGTTGCATAGAGAGGTTTTCTCTGCGGCTCAAAAATGCTTTGGTGAAAGGCTCAAATGTGATACCTTATTTTATTTGCCGACAGGCGAAACGGTATTCTTTTCGCAGTCGTTTTTCGGGGGAATATTTTAAACGGATAATCGGCGTGTCGCCATGCGGGTATCGGGGGAGCTGAGATAGGCCTTATAAAAGAAGAGAAAATTTTAATTGGCTGTTTTTGAATATTTTAATGGCGCCATTTTTGTAAACGAGGTGGTGATATGTAACAAATAGCCCTTAGCCTTTAGCTCTCATTTCCTCCCTGCGCAGGTCTTTTTCCTTGATGCTTTCGCGCTTGTCGTAGGCTTTTTTGCCCCTTGCCAGCGCAATATCCAGCTTGGCAAAGCCCTTTTCGTTGATAAAGATTCGGAGCGTAACAATCGTCAGGCCTTTTTCTTTGGTTTTGCGCAGGAGCTTTTGCAGCTCCCGCTTTTGCAGCAGCAGCTTGCGGTCGCGCCGGGCATTATGGTTGCTGTAGGCGCCAAAGCGGTATTCCGCAATGTTGATATTTTTTGCCCACAGCTCGCCGTTGATGAAGATGCAGTACGAATCGGCAAGGGCGGCTTTGCCCTCGCGGATAGACTTTATCTCCGTGCCGGTGAGCACCATGCCCGTCGTGAACGTTTCCACCAATTCGTAGTCAAAGGAGGCTCGCTTGTTCTTTATCTCTATGCTTGATGTGCGATACATAATTGATTGATGATTAGGAATTAAGAAATAATAATAGTGGAGCGTCCAAGTGAGCTATTTTAATTCATAATTCCTTATTTTTGAATATATTACTGCGGTGTTATCTTGTAAAGCCAAACGGCAACCGCTGCGAACAGAATGTTTGGTATCCACAGGGCGATGGCAGGCGTGAGCCATCCTCCCTGCACAAACATTTCGCTAAACCGCTGAAAAAGGATGTACGCAAAGCTCAGCCCCACGCCCAGGCCAATGTGCAGCCCCATGCCTCCCCGCATTTTGCGCGACGACAGCGCCACGCCTATCACGGTGAGGATGATGCTTGCCATGGGGTAGGCAAATCGCTTGTGCTTTTCGATGAGCACTTCGTCCACGTTGGCAGCGCCCTGCAGCTTCAGCATGCTGATGTACTCGTTCATTTCGCGGTATCCCATGGTTTCTACGAGCTTGTTTACGCGGACGGATAGGTCTTTTCCCGTAAGGTTAATTACCGTATCAAGCGAAGTTCCGGTGCGCACCACCTCGCCGCTGTCGCCCATGGTGCGAATCACGTAGCGCGATACGTGCCACACGTTTTTTGCCGTATCCCACACGGCTTCGTTCGCCGTAAGCTTCGACGCCAGCCCCTTGTCGTCTATGGACTCCAGCGAAAAGTTGTACGCCGTTTGGGTGCGCACGTTGAAGCTTTCGAGGTAGGCAAAGCTGCCGGGCTGCGTTTGCCGGTGAATATTCCTATCCTTGTTTTGGTACGGGTTTTTTAAGTACTTCTCCTCAAAGTTGTACCTGCGGACGGAAGCCGGAGGAATAATAACGTTGGCCAAGTAGCAGTTGGCCAGCGTTATCAGCGTTGCCACCATCATGTACGGCCGCATTATTCGCCCCATGCTGACGCCGGTGGAGAGCATGGCCACTATCTCCGTATGGCTTGCCATTTTTGAGGTGAAAAATATGACGGCAATAAAGGTAAACAGCGCGCTGAATATGTTGACAAAGTAGGGTATAAAGTTGGCGTAGTAGTCGAACATGATGGCCGACAGCG
The DNA here is from genome assembly GCA_031290835.1 of Prevotellaceae bacterium. Lineage (GTDB taxonomy): Bacteria > Bacteroidota > Bacteroidia > Bacteroidales > UBA932 > JAITMY01. The sequence goes on along the minus strand of JAISLN010000096.1, from coordinate 8,566 downwards.
GCGCCCGCTTGGTTACAAAATCGTCAATCCTTTGGCTGGTGTCAAAAAGAATGATGATAAACGTCATGGAGAGGACGGCAAAGGCGTATGTGCTCAAAAATTTTTTGATGATATACCAGTCGAGTATCTTCATTGCTTTTTTTGTTTAAATTCTGGATGACACTTTTTTAACCATATCGCGCTTCCATGCGGCAAACGTTCCGGCGGCAATCTGCGCCCGCGCCTCGCGCACCAGCCATAGGTAAAATCCGAGGTTGTGCAGGCTGGCAATTTGTGCGCCGAGCATTTCGTGCGCCGCAAACAGGTGGCGCAGGTATGCCTTGCTGTACGCGGCGTCCACAAAGGTGTGTGCCGCCGCGTCGATGGGCGAAAAATCGCGCTCCCACTTCCGGTTGCGTATGTTGATGATACCCTGCGCGGTGAACAGCATTCCGTTGCGCCCGTTGCGGGTGGGCATTACGCAGTCAAACATATCCACGCCCAGCGCCATAGCCTCCAGGAGATTTTCGGGCGTTCCCACCCCCATGAGGTAGCGCGGCTTGTCTTTGGGCAAAATTCCGTTGACCAGCTCCACCATCCTGTACATTTGCTCTGCCGGCTCTCCCACCGCCAGACCGCCTATTGCGTAGCCGTCCCTGTTCAGCGCGGCGGCGTGCTCGGCGGCAGCCCGGCGCAGGTCGGGGTAAACGCACCCCTGCACGATGGGAAAAAATAGCTGCTCCAACCCGTACTTTGGCGCGGTAGCGTCAAAGCGCTTCACCCCGCGCTCCAGCCAGCGCTGCGTGAGCGTCAGCGATTTTTTTGCGTAGGCGTACTCTGCCGTGCCGGGGGGACACTCGTCGAGCGCCATAGCAATGTCTGCGCCTATGCTGCGCTGAATGTCCACCACGCTTTCCGGCGTAAAAAGGTGCCGCGAGCCGTCGATATGCGATTGAAACACGCAGCCCTCGTCGGACAGCTTGCGGTTGGCCGCCAGCGAAAACACCTGATAGCCTCCGCTATCGGTCAGTATGGGCTTGCTCCACGACGAAAACTTGTGCAGCCCCCCGGCAGCCTCCAGCGTTTCCACACCCGGCCGCAGGTAGAGGTGGTAGGTGTTGCCCAAAATGATTTCGGCGCCAACCTCTTGCTCCAAATCGCGGTGAAAAACCCCCTTGACGGTGGCGGCGGTGCCCACCGGCATGAAAATAGGCGTAAGCACGCTGCCGTGCGCCGTGTGCAAACGCCCGCAGCGCGCTGATGTTTCGGAATCGGTATGAAGAAGGTCGAATTTCAAAAGCCAGCTTGAAATACCGCTGTTTACGCACAGCGGCATATTTTTTGCTGCAAATATACAACAAAGTTTTGATATGAACTTTTGCAGACTTTTCAACCCTGCGTTCAAATATGTTTATAAATAGTGGAATAAAAATAGATGGTATTTCCGAAATGTTTAGTAACATTGCACCTCGAAAAATTGCATTGATTTTGGCCTGATTTATTTAGCAACAAATTATTTGCAAAAGCAATGGAGATTGGCGCTTAGAGGAGTGTGAGCGGCAGGCATACTTAACATTTTTTTCTTTGTGAAATGAATTTCAATTTTTTAGACAATATTCAGTGGGCTGCGATACCTGCCTATGGCTATGCGCTGTACGGTGGTTTTGTGCTTTGTACGCTCGTTCAGCTTTACTACTATCTGATACACTTTGGCCGGGTGGTGCGCTTCCGCTCCAAGTCCGGCAAGGAAAAAGGCGTACAGCCGCCCGTATCAATCGTCATTTGCTCCAAAAATGAGCAGCACAACTTGAAGAAGAACCTGCCGCTCTTTTTGAGGCAGGACTACCCGCACTTTGAGGTGGTGGTGGTAAACGACGGCTCCACAGACGAAAGCGAAATGCTCCTGTACGAGCTCAAGCAGGAATACACCAACCTGCAAATTACCACCATTGAGCAGGACAGAAAGTTTGTGCACGATAGAAAGCTGGCCATTACCGTTGGCATCAAGGCGGCGCGCTACGACGCCATTATTTTTACCGAGCCGGATTGCACCCCAAACAGCGACAAGTGGCTCAGCGCCATGCAGCACGCTTTCGGCAAGGGGGGCGAGGTGGTGATAAGCTACTGCCGCAGCACCTCCCGCAGGGGCATTGCCGGAAAAATCATGCGCTCCGACAGCGTTTTTTCGGCGCTCTTTTCGCTCTGCGCCGCCATTAAGGGCAAACCCTACCGGGGCAGCATCAAAAATATGGGGCTAAGCCAAGCGCTCTTTTTCCGCAACAAAGGGTTTGCAAGCTACAGCGCGTATCCGCGAAGCGAAGAAACCGTCTTCCTATGCCGCAACGCCAACCGAAAAAATACGCGGGTAACGCTTGCGCACGACGCCATTCTTGCCTCCTCGCAGAAGCTGACCTTTGGGCAATGGTTTCAGCAAAAGTGCATCTACACCTCGCTGCTGACCATTGGCAAGCGCGGCAAAAAGCATATCAACACGGAAATGGCTTCGCGCGTGCTGTTTCTCCTTTGCGTTGCTGCGCTTGCAGGCATTGCCGCGCTGCGGCAAACCTACCTGCCCATAGCTGCGGCGGCTCCGCTGATACTCATTCGCTTTGCGGCAAAGGTGGCGGTGTTTTACAGGGCAACAAAAAAATTGCAGGAGCACGGTATGCTTATCTGGCTGCTGCTGTACGATATTTTTTCGCCGGTACTCGCTTTTGTTACAAGCATGGCGCAACCGAATCTGCACAAAATTAAAAAAATTAAGTAATGCCGAAAGAAACCGACAAAGTTGGTTTACAGCAGATTGAAAAAGCCCGCAGGGGAGATGTAAATGCTTTCAACGTACTTGTGGATAGGTATTACGAGGGCGTTTTGCTCCGGCTCAAGCAACGGCTCGGCAACGTTGCCGACGCCGAAGATATTGCGCAGCAAACATTTGCCAAAGCATTTGAAAATATAAACAGCTACTCCGACAAGTATGCCTTCAGCACGTGGATCTATAGCATTGCCAACAACTGCTGCATTGATTTCATGCGCAAGCGCAGAATGGGCAGCACTATTTCCATTGACAAGCTGGTGGAGGATGAGGACTTTAACACGCAGAATGCGCAGCTCAACCCGGAGGAGAACATGATTGCCGAGCAAAACATGGTGGAGGCGTCGCTACTGCTGAGCAAGCTCAAGCTCAAGCTGCAATACCGCCGTATCATTGAGCTGCGCTACCTCAAAGAGTACGCCTACGAGGAAATTGCAGCCGAGCTCAATATTCCCATCGGAACGGTGAAAACGCACCTGTTCAGGGCAAAGGAAATGCTGGTAAAAATGATTGTAAAAGCGCAGGCCGCCGAAAGCTGAGATTTCGCTATCTGCACGCCATTACTTTATTTTTACTATAACAAACTAATAATCAACCATATAAAAACAAACTGTAAAATGCTTCCATTTCACTGCCGCCATGTTGGGCCTAATGAAGCCGAGATTGCCGAAATGCTGGCTACCGTTGGCGCAAAGAGCATCGAAGAGCTAATTAATCAGGTTATTCCGGCTGATATTCGCCTGACGCAGCCGCTCAAGCTGAGCGACGCCATAGGCGAGCACGAGTATTTGCAAAAAATAAAATCGCTCGCCGCCCAAAACAAGCCCCTGCGCACCCTGATAGGAATGGGCTACTACGGCACGTACATGCCCGCCGTTATTCAGCGCAATATTTTGGAAAATCCCGCGTGGTACACCTCCTACACGCCCTACCAGGCCGAAATTTCGCAGGGGCGGCTGGAGGCGCTGCTCAACTTCCAAACGGTGGTATGCAGCCTCACCGGTATGCCGGTAAGTAGCTGCTCGCTGCTCGACGAGGCCACTGCCGCCGCCGAGGCCATGCACATGATGCTGGAGCTGCGCTCGCGGGAAGCCGTAAAGCTGGGAAAAAATGAGCTGTTTGTTGACGAAAATATTTTCCCGCAAACGCTCGACGTTGTCCGCACGCGCTCTTCCGCGCTCGGCGTAAAGGTTGTGGCAGGCAGCTTTGCCTCGTATGAGCCGGGCGAAAAGTGCTTCGGCGCCATTGTGCAGTATCCGGCTGCCAACGGCAACGTAACCGCCTACGCCGCTTTTGCGCAAAAGCTCCACGAAAGGCAAATTTTGCTCGCCGCAGCCTGCGATATTTTGAGCCTCGCGCTCCTGAAAGAGCCTGCCGCATGGGGCGCAGATATTGCCGTAGGCAGCACGCAGCGCTTGGGTATCCCCATGGGATTTGGGGGGCCTCACGCCGGATACATGGCCACCAAAGACGAGTACAAGCGCTTTATGCCCGGCCGCATTATCGGCGTTTCGGTAGACCGCACGGGCAGGCAGGCGCTGCGAATGTCGCTGCAAACGCGCGAGCAGCACATCAAGCGCGAAAAGGCAACGAGCAACATCTGCACGGCGCAGGCCTTGCTGGCCACCATGGCGGGAATGTACGCCGTGTATCACGGCGCCGAAGGCATCCGCGCCATAGCGCAAAACGTGCACCGCTGCGCCGCCACCTTTGCCGCCGCCCTCCTGAAAAAAGGATTTGAGCTGGCAAGCACAAACTTTTTTGATACGGTAGAAGTCCAAAATGTACCTGCCTGCGATGTGCAAAAAATATCGCGGGCGTTTGGCTTCAACCTTTACTATCCCACCCCAAGCAGCGTGCGGATTAGCTTCGATGAGCTTTCTACGTTTGCCGAGGTAAAGGAAGTGGCGGCTGTATTTGGCTGCACCGAAAGTGAAGTAGGAGAGTTCGCGCCGCTTGACGGCTCTTATTTGGATAAAAATCTACTCCGCAGCAGCGATTTTTTGACCGAAAAAGTTTTTTCCAAGTACCGCAGCGAAACCGAGCTGATGCGCTACATCAAAAAGCTGGAGCGCCGCGACATCTCCTTAGCGAACAGCATGATTTCCTTAGGCTCATGCACCATGAAGCTCAACGCTGCCGCCGAAATGCTGCCCATCAGCTGGCAGGAGTTCGGCAACGTGCACCCGTTTGTTCCCTACAATCAGGCGCAAGGCTACTACGAGCTGGTGGATGAGCTGGCTAAAGATTTGGCGGAAATTACGGGCTTCGACGCCGTTTCGTTTCAGCCCAACTCCGGCGCCAACGGCGAGTACTCCGGGCTGATGGCTATCCGCCGGTACCACATCTCACGCGGCGAGGCGCACCGCAACGTAGCGCTAATCCCCGCTTCGGCGCACGGCACCAACCCCGCAAGCGCCTCCATGGCGGGCATGGCTGTGGTGGTGGTAGCGTGCGACGCGCAGGGCAACATCAGCGTGGAGGACTTGAAGGCAAAGGCAGCGCAGCACGCCCAAAACCTCGCCTGCCTTATGATTACCTACCCCTCGACGCACGGCGTTTTTGAAAGCAAAATCCGCGAAATAATCGGCATTGTGCACAACAGCGGTGGGCAGGTTTACATGGACGGGGCAAACATGAACGCGCAGGTAGGCTACACCAACCCCGGATTTATAGGCGCCGACGTGTGCCACCTCAACCTGCACAAAACGTTTGCCATACCGCATGGCGGCGGCGGCCCCGGCGTAGGCCCCGTTTGCACGGCAAAGCACCTCACGCCGTTTTTGCCTTCGCACAGCATGACAACAGACAACAGCGGGGACGGCGCCTCCTACGCCGTTGCAGCTGCGCCGCTGGGTAGCGCAAGCATCCTGCCCATCACCTACGGCTACATCAAAATGATGGGCGCCGAAGGCCTGCGGCGAGCCACAGCCATTGCCATCCTCAACGCCAACTATATTTCGCGCAAGCTGGCGCCGCACTACGCTACGCTCTACGCCGGAAGCAACAACCGCGTGGCGCACGAGTGCATCATCGACTGCCGCGAGTTCCGCAGCGCCTACGGGGTGGAGAGCAGCGACATTGCCCGCCGCCTGATGGACTACGGATTTCACGCGCCAACGCTCTCGTTTCCCGTCCACGAAACGCTCATGGTAGAGCCTACCGAAAGCGAGGACAAGGCGGAAATGGACAGATTTATTGAGGCGCTCATCGCCATAAAGGCAGAATGTGAGGAAGTAAAGAGCGGCGCTGCCGACAAGGCCGACAACCTGCTGAAAATGGCTCCCCACACGGCGCACGAGCTGTGCGCCGAGGAGTGGAAGCATCCCTACAGCCGCGAGCGCGCCGCCTTTCCCCTGGAGTGGGTTAAGGAAAACAAGTTTTTCCCCTACGTCAGCAAAATCGACAACGGCTACGGCGACAGGAATTTGCTATGCACCTGCGCAGCAATACTGCCAACGGGGCTTTAGCCACAGCAAAAAGCTAAAGCGATGGAGATACAAAACACCCATAGCGAGCGTATTTTCGTAAGTTTTATCGGGCATTTCAAGATAAAACAAGGGGGGTATCAAAGAAAAAATGCTATCCTTGTACCAAGCTGGTACGCATTTAAATTTTTAAAGCTATGATAGTAGTGAGTTCAAGAGTTTTTCGAGAGCAGCAAAAAAATTACCTTGATAAGGTGGATGGCGGCGCAGAAATCCTAATACAGAGGGGTAAAAACAAGGCCTACAAAGTTAGCCTTGTGACGGATGCCGATGTGGTCAGGTCAAACCCGTTGGAGCAAACCCGTTGGAGAATGCTGTAATGTGCTTATATAATGACTATAAGTACGATGATGAGTTGGCTGTATTCACGCAGCTTGATTGTGAGGACTTCTATGAAGCAAGGTGAGATTCGGCTGATAAACTTAGACCCTGCGGTAGGTTCGGAGATGAAGAAAGCTCGGCCGGCTATGATTATTAATAACGACGTGCTGGGTAAATTGCCGTTAAAAGTTATTGTGCCGATTACTGATTGGAAAGAACGCTATGGTACAGCGCCGTGGATGGTAAAAATACAGCCTTCGGAGCAAAATGGGCTAACGAAAGTTTCGGCTATTGATTGCTTTCAAATTCGGTCAATATTGGAAAAGCGTCTAATCAAGCGGATTGAATGTGCTTCTTTCTTAGAAGTTATGCAAGCGCAGCAAGGAGTTGTTAGAGTTATTAGCGCTGTTACAAAGTAATACTTCACTATCATCAAAATAAAGCGCTAAGGGAACATTTGGTTTACTTTATATTAACACAAAAACTTAATCACGATGCGAAAAATTGTATTTGTTGTACTCACGTTGCTGGCAGCGGTGCTGCCGAGCACAAAAATCACGGCGCAAACGGCAGCCTACGACCGCCCAACCGTCAACTTCCTCCTGATAACGCACGGCGACGCCTACGACGCGCCAACCTCTGAGTTTTTTAGAGCATTTCCGGAGGTGGTCAAGTTCTACAACAACAAGCTGGATATGCAATACCTCAAGGTAGGTCAGCTGCCCCGCAACAGCATCTCGCCCACCGCCTGGCAGCAGGTGCTGACGGAGCTAAAGCTCCAAAACGTGGCCAAGCAGGAGGTTGCCGCGTGGTATCGGCGCACGCCCGACGGGAGCATGAGCATGGACTTAATCCACCGGCGCGGCGAATTTAACGCTACCGACGAAACCTTTCTGATAGCCACCGCCACCAAGCGCGGCACGGATGAGCTAAAGGATCTGGGAAGAAAGCTCATCTCCAAAACCTACGTGGTGGCGCTCGATTACACCAACATTGCCTACACGGCTAACGCAGAAACCGACGGGCACTCGTGGAAAGCTACGGTGCGCGCCATGGTGTTTAAGCTCAAATTCAGCAGCGAAATTGAAAACAGCATATACGATGCGTGGCCGGATGAGCAGGACACGCCGGAAGTGCGGGCTGAAAAAAGCAAGCGCTTTGACCAAATTCCCTTTGAGATGGAGTTTGTGCAGCAGGTGAGCGTCAACGCCACCTCCGCTGCGCTTATTACGGGTAAGACGCGCAGCAACCAGAGCGGGCTGCAAGCCATAGCAACGCTTACCATGGGGGTAAGATCCAAAGAGGCGCTGCTGAAAGAAATGCTGCAAAAAGGCTACAAGGAGATAATGGAGGTGCTTGATAAAAAAGTCGCCGCCTTCAAAGTGCTGGCCGGCGTATGGGAGCTCGACCCCATCCGCGCCAAAATAGGCAAAAAGGAGGGGCTGAAAACCGACCAGCGCTACTACGTGCTGGAGTACGAGCAAGACAGCAAGGGGAAAGTCAAGGCGGTGCGCAAGGCGGTGGTGCGCGTTGGCGCCGGCGTGGCAGACAACCGCACAGTAGCTACCGGCAAAAGCGAGGCAAGCAAGTTCTACCAAATAGCAGGACGAAAAGTGGAAAAAGGCATGACGCTGGAGCAGCGCAACGACGCCGGAATAGGCATGTTGATGGGTAGCGCCGTGGCGCTAAACAAGGACGGTAACGGACAACCGCAGCTGCAGCCACAGCTGCGCGTGGAAATACTTCCCAACAGGCTGATAAATCTTGGCGTATGGCCGGGGCTATACGTGTACACCGAAGGCATAATGGAAATATCAAATTATGAGTTAAACAGTAGCCTCATAGACAAATATGGTTTTACGGATAAGAGCAAAGACTACACCTTTTTGCGCGGGGAATTTGGGCTTGGCAGAGGCTTTTACTTTTGGCGCAACTTTTCGCTTTCGCCCTACGTAGGCATGGG
>JAISLN010000095.1 GCA_031290835.1 Prevotellaceae bacterium | reverse complement strand
TAAAGCCTGCGGATAAGTGCCGTCCCTGCGGGACTTTCCGTGAGGGGAGATTACTCGTGCCGTTGCCGCAGGCTAAAGCCTACGGTTAATAAAGTGCCGTCCCTGCGGGACTTGCCCGATTTTATTGCGCAGTAATGATAGTAAAAATTAAATGCTGCATAGTACTTAATACAAATTATCAATGCTTCCGTTTTCGACAAAACGCTGTTACGCGATTTACTGTGTCCGCTACCGGAAGTTCACGTCAATCAAAAGGTCAAAGAGCAATTATCTTTATTAAAAGTAGGCGTTAGCCTTATGAAGCTACATAAACTCCTATTCGTCAAGGACAGTCCCGCAGGGACGGCACTTTATTAACCGCAGGCTTTAGCCTACGGCAGCTAAGTAATCCCCTCTTCCACAAGGACAGTCCCGCTGGGACGGCACTTATCCGCAGGATTTATCCTGCGGATTTAACCGGCGGACACGCTTTGCTCTCGTGCTGTAGCCATTACCCTATCTCCATCCGTAAGCTAAAGCCTACGGTTAATAAAGTGCCGTCCCTGCGGGACTGTCCTTGTGGAGAGGGGATTACTTAGCTGCCGTAGGCTAAAGCCTGCGGTTAATAAAGTGCCGTCCCTGCGGGACTGTCCGTGTGGAGAGGGGATTACTTAGCTTCTGCCTCCCAACAGGTTTTGAGCCTGCCGGGAGGTAGAATTGCAAGCTTTTTTATTATCTCACCTCAAACACTTTGGTATCGTACAGACCTTGCCCGATGCCCGAAATTCGCAGGCCTACGCGGGCGTACAGCTTATGGTGTGCGGTGAGGTCGCTGACGTCCATCGTTATTGTTTGTTCTCCGACAGCTTTAGCGCCGCCTTCCATTTTGATGCGCACCTCGCCGTCGAAGCCTACAAACTGAGTTTTGTTGACCATCAGCGCCACTTCATCAATATTTCTGCCCGCCGTAACTTCCGTAATGCTGAACGTGGCCGTGAGCGTAGCGCCGTTCAGGCTGTAGGTTACGTTACCCAGCGTGTAGTAGGGCGTAACCGGAAAATCAACAGCGGTGTTTCCGTTTACATTGATGGCCACCGAGTCGGTACTGTTTACCCACGGGCCGGTGTTGTTGCGCATTCTCAGCACATAATAGCCATCGAATACTTTAGCCGAGAAGCTGCCGTCTTGCGCCACATTTACGCTAATAGCATCGGCCTTGAGCGGGTAGCTGGGCTGCCACAGCTGGAGGGTTACATTTCCGCGGGAGCCCATTACGCCCACCGGATTGCCGTTGCTATCTACTACTCTGCCGGTAATTTGCGCGTCGGGCTCGTCATAGTTATCTAATGAGCACGCTGCAAATGTAACGGCAACGGCGGCAATCGTTGTCCACAGCGATATTTGTAATACTACTTTTTTCATATTCATATCTATTAAAAAGTTTAACATGGTTTATTGTTGGGGGTTTCTTACTAATTTCGGATTCTTTTCCAGCCATCCGTTGTCGAGGAAGTTGTAGTAGTGCCGGAATAGGAATATCTGCTTCCGGCCATTGTATGTCCACGCCGAGCAGTTTACCTTGTCGAATACCCACTTCCCGTTTTGCGGATGTCCGGGGCTTTTAATCCTGTAGGGGAAGAGCGCGTATTTGACCGAAGTATTGACGTCTGCCGCTGCGCTTTCGATGTGGGTGTTTACATCGCCGGTGAGCGTAGGGGCTGCGGTTTCCGACCATACGATATGCGCCCTGCGCCAGCGTTTCAGATCCCACCAGCGGTGGTTTTCAAAAGCAAATTCTACTCGGCGTTCCTGCTCAATATCGGCCAAGGTAACAGCTGTGAGGTTCTGTATGCCTGCACGCTCGCGCACTTGGTTGATATAGTCCTTGGCCTTGGTTTGATCGTCCAATTCCATGGCGGCTTCGGCGGCAATGAGCAGCACTTCGGCGTAGCGCATGCGCACGAACCACATGTCGCTTCCGGCGCCGCGCGTAAAGGCCGACGGCTTGTAGTCCATAAATTTGCGGATGTTAAAGCCCGTGTTGTTGTCGGCTGCGCCATCCGAGCGGTTAGGCCCATCAATAGACACAATCACATCTCCGTCAGCGTCTTTTGTGCCTACTTCTCCGTTTCCTACAACCGTCCACGAGCCGCTTTCCAGCTTCATTTGTCCTGCCTGATAGGTAATGGGGGCGCCGTTCCAGTCGGCGCCCGAATAGATTACCGAGCCGTAGAGGCGCGGGTCTTTATCCGTAAACAGATCTTGCGGGTTTTCGTAGTAGATATAGTCGGAGCCGTCAGGGGTACGAGTTTTCAGCGTTCCGTTGCGGTTGGTTTTGTATTCAAACGCTTCTACCAGATTCAGCACCGGCGTAGTGCGGTTGGCGTCGACATCCTGCGCCACCGACCGCGGCCCATTGGCGTTGGTAAAGCCTGTCTTGCTTTGCTCTCCCGGAACGAGATGGTCTTTTGCCCAAATCACCTCTATTTCGGCGCTGCTTTTGCTGCTCACGGCTTCGTAGAAATTGGCGCCCAAGTCGGTGGTGTTTGCCTTATACAGGCGATACTTGCCTCCGGCAATAATTTCTTCGGCCGCAGCCAGCGCCGTTTGGTAGTAGCCGTTGGCCTTGGAGGCGGGAATGCCTACCGCGCCGCCCTTGTCGGCGGTGTAGTCGGAAGTTTTTATGTCGGGCGTTACCGAGCTGCCGTATTTAGCAATGGAGGCGGCATAAATGGCGGCGCGCGCTTTCAGGGTCAAGGCTGCCCACTTGTTGGCGCGCGCAGCGTTTTTGGTAAAGCCGTCGGGCAACATGCCGTTGGCAATGGCCGTACATTCGCTAATCACGTAGTCGTACAATTCGGCTTCGGTGGAGCGGGGAATTTGCAGCGCGGAGATGTCCATCCCGCCGGTGTATTCAAACACTTCGTCGCCCACAAGCGGCATGCCGCCCATGCAGCGCCCCATGTTGAAGTATGTCCATGCACGGATAAATCGCGCCTCGCCTTCCAGCTGTTTGCGGTAGGCTTCGTCGAGCCCGGCAGTGGCGTCAGAGCGGACGCTTTCTAAAAACTGGTTGATATGGCGGATTAACGTGTAGTCGTACACCCTGAAAATATCGTCATTATAAGGACTTCCGCCCCATACGTTTGGCCCGGAGCCGGAAATGGCAGCTTCGTCGGTGGCCGCGTAGGAATCCCAATCATCAAGGCGTTGCCCCCAGTCAATCCGGCCATAGAAGTTGGCCAGCACGGAATTAGTCATATTTTCGTCGGAAAATACCTGTTCATCGGAGAGCAGATTTTCCGATTCGCGGTCGAGGAAATCCTCGCAGCCCGCTGCCGTCAGCAGGACGGCCACACATAATATGTAATATATTTTTTTCATAAATATTTTTTTTTATTAAGATAAATATTAAAAGGTAAGGTTCACCCCAAAGTTAATCATCCTCAAGGTGGGATAGTGAACGCCGCTATTGCCTACAATTTCCGGGTCTATTTCCACCTCGCCCAGGTTGTCGATGCTAAACAGGTTTTGCATAAGCGAATACACCCGCACTTTTTCCAAGCCCGCCTTTTTTGTCCATTTTTTAGGCAGCGTGTAACCGATTTCGAGGTTTTTAAGCTTGAGGTAATTTACATTGAGGAGCCAGAAATCGTTGTTGCGGTAGTTGGAGTGCCCCGCATTTCCTTCAATCACCATAGGGTATTTTCCCGAGATCAGCTCGCTGTTGGGGTCGGTGGGGTCGCTCAGGCGCCATGCGTTGTCGAGGTAATACTGCGGGTTATTGCCATTGTCGTGGAACGGGTTGCGCGCTTCCCATTCTAGGAAGTATGAGGCAAAGGCGGCGCCGGTAAAGTCGGCGGCAATATCAATGCCTTTCCATTCCAAGCCCAGGTTAAAGGCAAAGTTGAGGTAGGGGGTTTCGTCTTCGCGGTAGCCGATGGGGCGCTCGTCGTAGCCATCAATACGGTTGTCGCCGTTCAGGTCGGCATAGATAAGGTCGCCCGGCCGCATGGTGCGGTTGCCTTGTCCGTCAATATCTACCGGATGGTTGGCAATTTCGTCCCAGCTCTGGAATTGCCCTACTACGCGGAAGCCCCAGCGGTTGAGGTACGAATAGCGGCGCCACTGGCTGTTGCGGTATTCGTTCCACGAGTGGTTGAATTGCTCGTTGTAGCGGTACCAGTCTATCATACGGGCAAAGGTAAAGTTGCCGCCCACGCTGTAGTGTAAATCATCGTCGAGTACGTTCACCTTGTCGCGCCAAGCAAGTGCGCCGTCTATACCGGTGGTTACGTTGGAATTTAAGTTCTCATACGGAAGTCCAAAGCCCATTTCGGAAGGTATCTGTACATCGTTGCGCCGCGCCGACAGCCCGTCCATGGTGCGGCGGAAATAGTCGAGCTGGGTAGTGAGCCGGCCGTTGAACATTTGAAATTCAAAGCCTGCATTAAGCGTTTTTGCCTCCATCCACGAGAGGGTGGTATTGGGCAGCCCGCGGGGCTCTGCTCCTACAATATATTTACCGTCAATGGTTGCGCCGCCGCTGCCGTAGTTGTAGCCGCTCATATAGTCGAACGCGCTATAGTTACCCACGCCGTCGTCGCCGGTCAAACCGTAGGATACGCGGATTTTAAGCTCGTCCATATAGCTGTTGACGGCCGAATTTTTCCAGAAACCTTCCTCTGAGATGCGCCATCCGGCCGAAGCCGACGGGAAAAAGCCCCACCGTTCTTCGGGTTTGAACTTCCAGGAGCCGTCGTAGCGGGCCGAAAATTCAAAGAGGTATTTTTCGTCGTAGTTGTAGTTCAGGCGTCCTGCATAGCCCAAGCGCGCTTCAGCGCGTTTGCCTTCGTCAACAAGCTCCAGCAGCGTCGGAAATTTTATTAGCGTCAGCGCATTGGAGGCAGGAGCGTCGTGCAGCCAGAGGCGGGGCGTTTCGCGCAGGTAGCTTTCGGCCACCAAAAAGGCGTTGACGTTGTGCTTTTCGGCAAATTGCTTATTGTAGCTCAGCTGGAACTGCGTATTAAATTCTTCCACATTGTTGATTTCGCGTTCGCGGTAAGGGTTGTTCATTTCAAACACTACCGGATACGCATCGGTAGGTTCGTCATAGCCATAAAGCTTATAGGTAAATTCCTGGTTGTCGAGCCAGTGGTGTGCGAAATAGTATCCGAATTTGCCTTCGGCTTTCAAGCCGGGAAGGATTTCGTATTCGGCGTTGAAGTTGAGCTGTATCACGCGCCATTTATCGTTCACGTGCCCCGACTTGTCGTAGCTCAACATCCCGAAGTTGGTTTCGTTTTGTTGCGTCCGGGCAGGATAGCTTGGGTTGTCGTTGGCAAACGGCCGTTGGGTGGGGTTGTTGCGATAGATGGCAAAAAGGGCTTGCCACAGGTCGTCGCCGCCGGGCACGCCCGGGTGGTCGCGCTCCTCAATACGTCCGTTGAGGCTTGCGCCTATTTTGAGCTTCTTGGTCACGTTGGCGTCCACATTGATTTGGGCGTTGGTGCGGTAGAAGCCGCCGTAGTTCACAATTATGTCGGTTTGGTCAATATGGCTGAGCGATACGTAGTAGTTGACGTCTTCGGAGCCGCCCGAAGCGTTGGCGCCCACATACCACTGCGGGGTGGTATTGAGCACAAAGTCGTACCAGTCAAACGGCACGTATCCTTTTTCGGTTCCCGCCGTCCATTTGGCGAGGTCGTCGGAGGTGTAGCGCGGGGAGTTGCCTTTGATAGCGTCGGATTGCATGAGGCCGTGGATGTAGGTAGGCGCGTCGGCCGGTTTGGGGAAGCGAAACATGCTTTGCCAGCCGTAGTTGGCGTTCATGTTGATGCTTTGCGCTTCGCCGCGCTTGCCGCGCTTGGTGGTAACCACCACCACGCCGTTGGCCGCCCGCATGCCATAAATAGAGGCGCTGGCGTCTTTCAGGATGCTGATGGATTCAATATCGTTAAAGTCTATATTGTTGAATTGTCCCTCATCCTTCTGCACGCCGTCAATGACGTAAAGGGGCGTGCCCATGTTGCGGATGTTAATTTTGGTGCCTGAGCCGGGACGTCCGTCGGTTTGGCGGCTGTTGACGCCCGCCAGCTTACCCACCAGGGCGCCCGATGTGGTAGAGGCCACCGAGCGCGAAATGTCGCCAACGCCGACAGACGACACTGCGCCCGTGAGCGTGGCTTTCTTCTGTACGCCGTAGCCTACCACCACCACCTCGTTGAGCGATTGGTTACTTTCGCTCAGCACAACGTCAATGCGTCCGCGTCCGGCTACCAGCTCCTCCCGGGACGTCAACCCCAGAAAAGAGAACACCAGCGTAGCGTCTGCCGGCACGCTGATAGTGTAGCCGCCGTTGAGGTCGGTAGTAACGCCTGTGGTAGCGCCCTTCACCACAACGCTTGCTCCCACCACAGGCTCGCTATTGCCGTTGAGCACCGTGCCGGAAACGTTGAGACTTTGCGCCCGTAGCGGCAATGGCAGCACGGCGCATAGCAGCGACAGCAGTAGCGGCAGCAGGCATTTTATGCGCCGAGCCCGGCCACCGACCGCCTGAGCAGGGGGAGACATAGCCCATCCTGCCCGATTTTGATAGAGGAAATTTTTCTCCATAATAAAATTTGTTTAGGTGAATAAAAAAAAGAATGGAAACAGGAAAAAGCAGCCGGAAAGCTCCGCTGCCTGTTGAGGAAGGGCATAAAAAAAGTGAATAGCCAAAAAAGACGGCTATTCACTGCAAAATAAAAACTCCAAGCTGTTGCAAAACAGGAAAAAATTACGTAACTTGCGGGTTTATCTGTGTGTGTGTGTGTGTGTGTGTGTGTGTGTGTGTGTGTGTGTGTGTGTGTGTGTGTGTGTGTGTGGCATAGCTATACCCTCACGCATAGCATTGGGAGTATTGGCATTATTGTTTATAAAAAGTAAAGCGTCCATTTTCTATACATAGAAAAATTTGGTAGCTGATAGAAAAAATTCCTTATTGAGAGCGACGGCAAAGTTGAAAAAGGTTTTTGAAGAATCCAAATTTTTTAAGATTCATTTAATGTAC
Organism: Prevotellaceae bacterium; assembly: GCA_031290835.1. Taxonomy (GTDB): domain Bacteria; phylum Bacteroidota; class Bacteroidia; order Bacteroidales; family UBA932; genus JAITMY01. The sequence goes on along the minus strand of JAISLN010000095.1, from coordinate 301 downwards.
GTTGCGTTAAATTCCGTCCTTTCGGCAAATATTTTTTATAAATTAGCTGGTTTGGGTGTCGTGTCCAAGCCGTAATGCTCCATTTGATGGGTTTTTCCGTCTGCGGCAGCTGTCGCAAATTTTGCGACAGCTGTTAACCGGTTAGTATATCTTCCAAAGCTATTTCCAGCCCGCTAAAGATGTGCACCGGAACTTTTCCGCTTTCATACAGAGTTCCCGCATCGTATTTTCCGTCGGGCTGAAGCAGGAACACCTGTACGGCTTCGCCCGGAAACACCACCCAGTACTCGCGCACGCCGGA
>JAISLN010000094.1 GCA_031290835.1 Prevotellaceae bacterium | reverse complement strand
CGCCTTTGCGGACGGGGCGCTTTTCAAACAGCTCCGGCGTGCGCTGCACGTAAACGAAGTAGCTGCCCATCTCCTCCACCAGCGCCTCGTTGGGGAGGGCGATGGCGCGGCTGCTCGTTTGGGTCTTGATGTAGAGCTCCACAAAGCTGCCGGGCAAAAGCCCAACGCTGTTTTTCACCTGAAAAATGACGGGGATAAGCGGGTTGCCAACGTCGGCCGCTTTGCCAAACGAGGCTACTCGGCCGTCCAGCTCCTCCAGCGTGTAGGTGAGGTTGCTGCCCAGCACGCGGATGTTTGCCGAGGTGATAGCGCCCAGCACGCTGTAGTACTTGGGTTGCAGCTCCGCCCTGATGAGCAGGTCGCGGTTTTGGGCAATGCTTGCCACCGCCTGCCCCGCCGCCACGTACTCGCCGTTCTTCACCCACACCTGCCGGACAAAGCCGCCTATGGGCGAGGTTACTATCTGTCGGCCTGCGGAGAAGCTTTTGCGCAGGTTGCGGTACGCGGCTTCGGCGTTGACCAATTCCGTTTGCGCCTTCAGCAGCTCGCTCTCGGAGGTGATTTTGTCCTGCGCCAGCGCCTTCTTGCGCTCGTACTCGGCTTTTGCCCGCGCGTACTCGCTCTCCGCCTCCGCGTAGCGAACGCTCAGGCTGTTGTCCGCCAGCCCCTCGCTCTCAATGGAGCACAGCGGCTGACCCGCGCCAACCGCCGCGCCCTCCACCATGCCGCCGTTGCGAAAGGCCACTATGCCGCTCGCCTGCGCCGCTACGATACGTTCGTCCCCCTGCGCCGGCAAAATGCCGGCCACAACCCTTATCACCTCGCCAAAGGGCGCGGGCGTGGCCTCCTCCGTCGCAAAGTCCACCTTCCAGCTTTGGTCTTTGGTAAATACAACGTCGTTGCTGCCCGGCGTTGCCGCATTGTCGTTGGCGGCGGCGTGCTGCGCCTCAAGCGCATCGGCGTACACGCGGACGTTGGGGAGGACAACCTGCGACGTTCCGTTGGTCGTGGCAACGCCAAACGTCAGCGCTGCCGCGCCGGCAGCGGCAGGTTGCAGCGCAAAGCGGTAAACGCCCGGCCGCTCCGGCGCTCCGAGCGCGTAGCCAGCGCTGTCGCCGCCTGCCGTCAGGAGCGCGGTAACCGCCGCCTCCTCCAACGGCTTGAAGCTGTCGAGGCGGGTGATGTGCGCCACCAGCTCGCTTTGCCGTCCCGCCACCAGCGGCGCAAGCTCTGCGTAAACCTCAACGTCGCGGCCGTAGGACGTTAGCACGAGCATCTCCTCGTGGGCAGCCTCTTCGGGCGAGTGGCCGCCTTTTGTTGCGCTGCCATCGCACGAGGCAAAGCCCGTCAGCGCAGCGATAGATAGAATAGATAAAATAGCGATGGTAGTAATAGCGTGTGTTTTCATTTTTTGCTGATTTTTTTGTTGGTAGTGAAGTAGCATCCGCCCGCTCAAGCGGAGGTCAACCACAGCCAAGCGCAGCAAGCGGCACAAGCGGCGTTCGGCGCAGGCAAATGTGGTTGGTAAAAAGAAGCGGTGAAAAAAAATCAGCAGGCGGGAGGCGCTCTCAGCCCAAGCGAGCGGGCTACAAAAATGGTGTGGTAGGATTGTACGCAGGGTTTGTGTACAAAAGCGGTGAACGACAAATCGCTTTGCACGTCAGCGCCAAAGGAGGTCAGGCAGGGCGTGCACGGCAGCAGAAGAATGTTGCATACCGCAGCGTCCGGCTGCCCTTCGCTGCCAACGGTGCGCGTGCCTACTTTTTCCAGCAGGCAATCCTCTACGGTAGCGCTGTTGGCGTCATGGTGGTGGTGGCGGTAGCCGTGCGCTTCCTCCTCGCCGCCTGTGTTGCAAACGCCGATTACGGCAGCGGGAATACCCTCATGGTAGTGGTGGGGAATAGCAGAGTGGGCCAACACTGCAATGTTGGCAAGCAACAGAAACGATATCGTCAATGCTTTTCTCATGGTGAAAGTAAAGTACTCTGCCTTTTTGTGATTAGCTCAAAATTATCGGTTGCAAAGGTATAATATTTTTTGCTAAACAACAAAATAGCCGAGCAAATTATTTTACAACTTCCTCTTTCTGAAATTCTTATAAATAAAAAATTAGGAGGTTTTGCGGCAAAAATCGCCCCGCCGAGCGAGGTAAATAGCGAGCAGAATTTCTAAGTTTTTTTTGCGACTTCGGAATTATTTTGTACCTTTGCGGTTGTCATTAAGAGCGGAAAATCGGCTCACGGCGGCTGTCGGATTATCGGCAGGACTGATGGTGGGAATTCCCTTTGGGTTGCCGTCCACCAATGGCAAAAATAGAGACCGTATGCTTCGTAAGTTTGCATACGGTTTTTTATTTTGCATGAAAAACGTTTTGTGAAAAATAGTATTCCCGCTTTTGACTGCCTCGGCTCTTACGACTTCTACGCCATATTTACTGTATTTTTTTACAAATATTAGCGATGGTTTTTCCTTTTCGCTGTCTAACTTTACATCATCCGGATAGTCAAGTATATCTTGTATGTTTTCGTATTCGCTTGTGGGGATGTTTGGGTGATTATTAACAGCGTGATCTATAAAATACCCTCGCCCGGAGTAAACATGATAATCTTTTATATCATTGCCTAAATACGGGAGATACTTATGGTCAATGATAGCTATTGGCTCTAAGAGATTACCAAATATAGTAAAAATTTCATCGCGGCTTTTGCCCATTGCTCGGTCTAAATTTGACTTTGAAAGCCAGCTGCGTATGCGCTTTTTAATCAGCGCTTTTTCCAGCTGTATCATTGAATCAGTAGAAAAATTTTGCAAATTTTCTTTAGCGGTTTCTTCCATTTGCTTTACGGTCAATTTAGTTCAAGAGCTGCAAAGGTAGCTGTTTCTTTTGGAACTTTGCAGCCCAAAAAGGTTGCAAGAAGTATTAGCGACTATTGTTGCCCAGCTAATGAGAGCTGTACGAGTTGCCGGAAGCTCAAATCGCAATTTTCTAAATGCAATATTTACCATTGCTTAAATTGTTTCAATTGTCAGATTATTCGTCTATGGACGAAAATTCTTACCTTTGTGCAAAATATTTGGCTATGGACGAAAAATTGGCGCGGCTGCGAAAGTACAACTTATGGGACTCCAACTCCTTTGATTGGGGATATATTCGGCGCGACTACACCGACAAGATAACGGATTTTGTGGGCAACAGGCTGATTAAGGTGCTTGTTGGGCAGCGGCGTTCGGGCAAAAGCTACATCCTGCGGCAAGTCGTCAGGCAGCTCATAGCGCAGGGCGTAAAACCGGAAAATACGCTGCTCATCAACCGAGAATTTACCGATATTGACTTCCTGCAAACCTGCAAAGACTTGGACGAGCTCATCAAGTCGTACAAAAAAGCGCTGAATCCTTCCGGAAAAATTTACATTTTTATTGACGAAGTTCAGCTCATAGAGGGTTGGGAAAAGTTCATCAACTCCTACTCGCAGGACTACGCCGAAAGCTACGAGCTGTTTATCTGCGGCTCCACCTCAAAGCTGCTCTCCGGCGAGTTGGCTACCCTGCTGTCCGGCAGATTTGTTGGCTTCGAGGTGTTTCCCTATATCCATCGCCAACATCGTGAAGTACTTCAAGGGGCAGGGGCGCGCGAAAAGCTACGACGCCGTTGCCGCCTACATCGGGTACATTGAGGATACATTCCTCGTGCACCGCTGCAACAGGTACGATATTAAGGGCAAAGACATCCTGTCCGGCAACGCCAAGTACTACGTAAACGATATTGCCTACAAAAGCTACCTTTACCCGGGCTACGGATATGGCTTTGGCTACCTTGCAGAAAATTTGGTATATTTGGCGCTGCGCAGGGCGGGGTTTGACGTTTACGCCGGAGCGCTACGGAACAGGGAGGTGGACTTTGTGGCAAAGAAAGCGGACAGGGTTATCTACCTGCAAAGCGCCTACTCGCTCGCCGACGAAGAAACCGCCAAGCGAGAGTACGCATCGCTTAGGGCAATTGACGACAGCTTTGAGAAAGTGGTGGTTTCGCTCGACGAAGTAGCCATGCCTTTGAGGGACGGCGTCAGGCACGTTCGGGCGTGGGAGCTTGACAAGGTTTTTTAACGCTTCCCCTGCAACCAAAACCACCCCTGCCTGCGTCTAACGGATAAATCAAACTTTTTTATTTACCGTTTAAACAAAAAAAATTATGACAGAAATTGTTGCTATCATCATGGTATTCGGAATGATTATCGTGGTAGGAATTGCCCCCATAGTTGGGGCTGTGCTTGTTGCCCGCTATTTTGCCCGCAGCATCCGGCGGAAGAACGAGCTGAAGGCGGAAATCTACAGCAAGGCGCTTGAGAAAGGCGTGGAGTTGCCGAAAGACCTCTTTGCCTCCGAGCCGAAGGTAAAAAACCCGCTGCGGGCGTTCACTAAAGGCGTGATTTGGACGTCGGCGGGGCTTGGCTTTGCCTTGGCGGTGATTATAAGCTGCATTGTCGGCCAACAGAACGCCTACTACATCGCTGCCTTTGGCGCATTTCCGCTGATGATAGGCGGTGGCTACTTCGCCATCTACTTCATGGGCAAAAAGCGGCAGGATGAGCAAGCTCAATGAGGTTGCGTTGGTTTCGCGCGCAGCGCTGTTGGGCGACAGGGAGGCCTTTGGCGAGCTGGTCGAGGCCTACCGGTCGCCCGTGCTGCGCTTTCTGCGCAACCTCTGCGGCGGCGACGAGGAGCTGAGCAAGGACCTTGCGCAGGAGGCGTTCATCAAGGCGTGGCTTAGCATAGGCTCGTTTCGCGCCGCCGCAAAGTTCTCCACGTGGCTGTTTCGCATTGCCTGCAACACGTTTTACGACCACGCCCGGACGCGCAAGCCCGACGCTGAGCGCGACAGCGCGGCGCTCAACCTAACGGCAGACGAGCCCAACCCCGAGCGCAGCATGGACTTTGACCGCGCAATGGCGGCGCTCAGGGGGGACGAAAAAACGGCCATGCTGCTTTTTTACATGGAAGATTTCACCGTGAAGAAAATTGCGCAGGTGATGAGCTGCCCCGAAGGCACCGTAAAATCGCTGCTGTTCAGGGGAAAAGAAAAATTATCGCTTTACTTTAAAAATTCAGGATATGACAGGTAGCACACCCTCCCCCGACTTGCACCGCTGGTTCAAAGTTCACCGGCACGACCTTGCCGACGACGGCTTTACCGAAAATCTTGTGCGCAGGCTTCCGCCCCGGGCGCCCCTGCTGCCGCAGCTTGCCCTTGCCGCGGGCTTGGCGGCGCTTTTTGCTGCCGGCCTCGCCCTTGCCAACTTGGAGGGCCTTGCCTCCGGCGTGCTGCGCACCGCGGACACCCTTGCCTCCACCGCCGCCGACGCCATTCCGACCGCTACGCAGTGGCTCAGCGCCACCGTCGCCGCCATCCTTGCCGCCGTCCTGCATTGCGCCGCCTCCCTCCGCGACCTGCCGCTGCTCATGGCGGTAGCGGTAGCCCTCTACCTCGCAGCCATAGCGGGCGTGGCGGTGATGGCGGATTTAGTGAATAACGAATAGTGAATAGTGAATAACGCTCATTGCTTATTATTAATATATAATAATTAAAATAAAACAATTAATTGTCGCATATTTTAATTTGAATTATAGTATAATCCTGCCTTTAAAATCTGTGCCTATCCTGTTTAATCCGTGTTATCTGCGTGCCAAAAAGCATACGGATATTCATGTATTTTATTTTGTGCGCAGGTGACACGGATTTGACGGGCTTATACGGATTTTTTATGCCGTTTTATTTTTATAGCTATCTTACTATCAATAACATCTTTCACTATTCACTATTCACTATTCGTTATTCACTATTCATTATTATAAAAGAAAATGTCAAAAATACACAAAGCATACTTTTGTCAGAGCTGCGGCTACGAATCGGTCAAGTGGCTGGGGCGTTGCCCGTCGTGCGGCGCGTGGAACACGTTTGTGGAGGAGCTGCTTACCAAGGAGAGCGGTAGCGGCGGCGGCTTTTCCTTTTTACCGCAGGGCAACGCCAAGCCGCAGCCGGTGGACAGCATCAGCATTGCGCCGGAGCCGCGCATGGGGCTGGGCAGCGGCGAGGTGGACAGGATTTTGGGCGGGGGGCTTGTGCCGGGCAGCATGGTGCTCATCGGCGGAGAGCCGGGCATCGGAAAATCCACGCTGGCGCTACAGCTGGCGCTGAAAAATCCGCTCATGAAAACGCTCTACGTGAGCGGCGAGGAGAGCGCACAGCAAATCAAGCTCCGCGCCGACCGCCTCGGCGGTAGCGGAAAAAGCTGCTACATCCTGAGCGAAACGCTGCTCGAAAATATCCTCGCGCACGCGCAGGAGCTCAAGCCCAACCTCATCGTTATCGACTCCATTCAAACGCTGGCAAGCAAGCGCATCGAGAGCTCGTCGGGCAGCATTTCGCAGATACGCGACTGCGCCGCCCTGCTGCTCAAGTACGCCAAGGAAACGGGAACGCCCGTGCTGGTTATCGGCCACATCACCAAAGATGGCGTTATTGCGGGACCCAAGGTGCTGGAGCACATCGTGGACGTGGTGATGCAGTTTGAGGGCGACAGCCAACACATATACCGCATACTGCGCGCCACCAAAAACCGGTTTGGCGCTACCTCCGAGCTGGGCATCTTTGAGATGACCGGCGCGGGGCTGCGCGAGGTGAGCAACCCCTCGGAAATGCTCATCACGCACCACGACGAGCCGCTGAGCGGCGTAGCCATTGCCTCATCGGTGGACGGCGTGCGGCCTTTCCTCATCGAAATTCAGGCGCTGGTGAGCACGGCGGTGTACGGCACGCCGCAGCGCAGCACCACAGGGTTTGACATCCGCCGCCTCAACATGCTGCTCGCCGTGCTCGAAAAGCGGGCGGGATTTCGCCTCGCCAGCAAGGACGTTTTCCTCAACATCGCCGGAGGGCTTAGGGTTACCGACCCCGCCATCGACCTTGCGGTGGCTGTGGCAACGCTCTCCTCCAGCTTTGACCTGCCCATTCCGGCGGGATGCTGCTTTGCCGCAGAGGTAGGCTTGTCGGGCGAGGTGCGGCCGGTTGCCCGCATAGACCAGCGCATTTCGGAAGCCGAAAAGTTGGGCTTCAAAAAGATGTTTGCCTCCAAGTACAACCAAAAGGGCGCTAAAAAGTCCGACGGAATAGAGCTGATTTTTGCCGGCAAAATAGAAGAAATGCTGCACAAGCTGTTTAAACAAAACGGCTGAGCGAAAGCCTACGCAAAGGCGTAGCAAACGGCCAGCTCGCCAATAACCCTGTAGCGTATCGTAAACGCTGCGCCGCCGCTTTTTCCGGCAAACCGTGCGGCAATGCTCCCCTCGTGGCTAACGTCAAACCGGCTCAGCCGGATTTGCGCTGCAAAATCCACGCCCTCCTCGCCGGCCAGCTTGTAAACAGCTTCCTTGGCGCACCACGCCAGGCACTGCTGCTCCTGCGTGGCGCAGCCCGCCAGCTCTTCTGCCGACAGGTAGCGCGGCGCAACCTTTGCCATGCTGCGCAGCATGCTCTCCACATCGATACCCGCCTCCCTGCACGGATGCAGCGCAAGCGCCACGTAGCCGCGCGTGTGCGAAATGCTGATGCGGTGCGAATGGGCCAAAAGGTACGGCTTTCCGTTGGGGTAGTGGTGGAGCGCGTCCTCAACGCCCAGCGTGCGGTGCAGCAGGCGGAGGGTTGCCGCGCGCTCGCGTATCCGTCTGGCGTTGCCCAGCTGCCGGTACTCCTGCGCCTCCTGCGCCGAGTAGAACTTGGCTGGCGGAACGCTTTCGCCGTCCGGCATGGCGGCAACGGCAACGCAAGAGCCGTCGGCGTGGATTTGGTGCAGAAGAAGAAGCATGGAGAGCGGGCTGTTAGAATTTGGGAGCAAAGATAGCTATATAATTATGAATGAAAAATGAAGAATTGCAGGGCAGAAAAATTCTTCGCTACGCTACCAACAACGGCGCCTGCGCGTATAGCGTCATTGCGAACGGGTGGAGGATACAAGCGCTGTGCCCCTCTGTGAAACCTCCTTCCTTTTTTCTCTGCGTAAATTATTACGCAGAGGGAGTGTGGAGGTTTCACAGAGAGGCACAGAGGGGTTTTCCTTATGCGGGGAGCTTTCTTGCTTCGCTGCCAATGGCGCCACGCGCAGCTACGGCTGCATAGCGATAAAAATAAAACACCCACCCTGAACGTGCTGTTCTTAGCTCCCTAAAAGCCATTTTCCGCATCCATTTAATTTAAATAACAATAAAAAATCAGACAAATCAAAACTTTTAGTGCAAATTCCATTAAAATCGTACTCGGAAGTTTGGATTACTTCGTATTCTTTCTCACCTTTGCCCCACCAATTTTTTTAGCCAGTAATTTGTTTTTGCCAACTTTACCTACTTGTGTGACCATAATGAGCGCTTTCTTTTCCATAACCTGCAACGCAGCCACGCCTGAAATTATACGGCGGGGCGTAGCTATGGCACACACACACACACACACACACACACACACACACACACACACACACACACACACACACACACACACACAAAAGCCCCCAAGTTAATTAATTTTTTTCTGTTATAAAACAGCTGGGGGGTTTTATTTTATTGGAGTGAACGGTCAACTTTTTCGGCCGTTCACTTTTTTTGTGCTCACCGCGGCGGGTAGTAGCGCCTTGCTGCTGCCTATTTTTCTATTCACCCCTTTCACGCATTCGCTTATTCACCAAATATATTCAAAACATTTTACCATCCCGGTAACCCTAGTAGGGTCGTTTTATCCACTCACCAAATTAAATCAGCACAGCTATGAAAAAAATCCGGTTACCCACGCTAATCTTTTCTTTCTGCTGACGATGGGCGGCTGCCAAGAGTACGACGACAGCCCCTGCGGGAAGAGCTGCATAGGCTCCAATGGTTCAAACTTGCAAAAACAATTAAAATCTAGATCTTATGAATGAAATTTATACGAGTTTCATTAGTGCCTCAATCGTAGCGTATAAAACTGACGTAGAGGAGCTAAAAAAAGCCGCATTATGTATGGCAAGCAGTATTGTTGAAACAATTTATATCGTTGACAACTCTCCCACTGATGCGCTAAAAGCTATCTCCGATTGCTCCGATAAAATAGTGTACATATTCAACAATGCCAACTTAGGGTATGGACGGGCGCACAATATGGCTATTCGTAAATCCATCGAAAAGCGGACGAAATATCATATTGTTATGAATCCGGATATTGAAGTTCAGCCAAGAGCGATAGAAAAATTGGTAGAATTTATGGATAGCAACGCTACGGTTGGCTTGACCATGCCCAAGATTTTATACCCCCACGGAGGTATTCAATACTTATGCAAGCTGCTGCCTACGCCTGTAGATTTGATTTTTCGCCGCTTCTTTGCGTTTACCTCATGGGCAAAAAGAAGGGAAGAAAAGTATGAATTGCGGGCGATAAATTATGAACAAGCTCATTTTGATATTCCATTCCTATCAGGGTGTTTTATATTTTTGCGGACGGATATTTTGGAAAAAATAGGTATGTTTGATGAAAAATTTTTCCTATACATGGAGGATGTTGATTTATGCAGGCGGGTACATCAGGTATCGCAAACAGCATTTTATCCTGCCGTGAGCGTTGTTCATAGCTACGCCAAAGGTTCCTATAAAAATTATACGCTACTGCGGCATCATATTCATTCGGCCATAAAATATTTTAATAAATGGGGATGGGTTTTTGACCAAGGACGAAAAAAAGCAAATAGAAAAATATTGCAGGAGCTTCATTGTAAAGAGAATGGGTAGCATACACCAAATTACGATAACCATAAAAAGAATACAATGGCTAACACCATCAACAATAGGGAGAAAAGATGTGCTGTGGAGCTACGCCGCTTTTACGTTCCTGCGCCGCTATAACTTAAAATAATGATAGAAAAAAAACAAAATATATTTACGCGAGGATCTGCCCGGAGCATTGCCGTGAAGCGCAATATAGGATATGCTATACTGTTAAAATGTGTCAGCATTGGTATATCATTGCTGGTCGTACCATTAACATTAGGTTATTTGGCGGAAGAAGAATATGGCATTTGGCTAACGCTATCATCTATGCTCGCTTGGATTGGCTTCTTTGACATTGGACTTACAAACGGGCTACGCAACAAGCTCACAGAAGCACTTGTCGTAAATGATAAAGAGAGAGCAAGGATTTATGTAAGCACCACATTTATTCTGCTAATAGGCATTATTATTTTCGTTTTACTCATTTTTATTTGTGGGTATAAGCTGATTAACTGGTGTTCGGTGTTTAATACATCCACGCTAAGTTCGCAGGCGCTTGGACAGATAGTTTTGATAACTGTAGTGTTTTTTGGATTACAGTTCATTCTTAAGACCGTTACAACCGTATATTTTGCAGCCCAACGTGCAGCCATAGTTGATGCAATAAATACTTTAGGCTCGTTTTTTTCTTTAGGTATAATTTATTTACTCACCCAAATTAACCCATCGGGGTCATTACTATGCGCTGCCATCACTTTCCTTGCTCCCCCTGCTTCAGTTTATGCCGCAGTGTATTTTATCACATTTTACGGAAAATATCGCTATCTTTTGCCGTCTATTAAAAAAATTAATCTAAAATACACAAAAGACTTGATAGGGTTGGGTTTCAACTTTTTTATTATTCAATTTGTGGCACTGGTACTTTTTACCACCTCTAATTTTATTATCACGCAGCTATTCGGTCCCGCAGAAGTAACCATCTATAACATCGCCTATAAGTATTTTAGTATCGCAGCAATGGGATTTACCATTATTCTCACACCGTTGTGGAATGCCTATACTGACGCCTATGTACAAGGAGATTTTGGTTGGATACGTAGTGTGTTGCGCAAGTTAATGTTTGTGTGGGGTATTTGTGTTATTTGTACCGCAGTGATGGTCATAGCGTCTCCTTGGGTTTATCGAATTTGGGTAGGCGAAAAAGTGGCCTCTTCTGTTCCGCTTTCTGTTTCTATTGCTTGCGCTGTTTACATTTCCATTACTAATTGGAACAGTATAACTTCCTACCTACTGAATGGTGTAGGAAAGGTGCAATTGCAGCTATATAATTCATTGATAGCCTTACTTGTGTTTATACCATTAGCGTTATACTTAAGTAAAATATTTGGCGTATCGGGAATTGTGTATGCGATTTGCGGAGCATTACTCATAGGGAGTATTCTGCAGCCCATCCAAAGCTACAAAATTATTAATCAACATGCCAAAGGAATTTGGAATAAATAAATACACTTATGAATAAGCTGAAAATACTTCATCTAAGTACTTCTAACGAACAAGGTGGGGCTTTTATTGCGATGCAGAGGTTACATGTTGCCATGCGGAAAGCAGGGATGGATTCCAACGTGCTCGTTTTACGCAAACATGGGGAATATCCTAATACCGTTCAGGTATCGAAAATAAAATTCATATTTATTTCTTTGATTACTCAACTGCAAAAAAAGTGGCGCCAAAGGTGGTTTGGAAAAACAAAGGATGAATACGGGCTGTTTTCATACGCAAAATATGGGGAAGATGTGAGCCATTATGAGGTGTTTAAGCAGGCTGATGTAGTGTACATCCACTGGGTGAGCGGCTTTCTTTCTTTACGTAGTATGAATCGAATACTAAAAACAGGGAAACGAGTTGTCATATTTTTGCATGATATGTGGCATATTACGGGCGGTTGCCACTACAGCTTTGAGTGTAATAAATATGAAACTTTATGCAATTGCTGCCAAATGTTCAAAAGAAACAAATACAAAGATTGTTCGTACAAGCAATTTAAGAAAAAACTTCGGATGTTCGCAAAGCATGGCAACGTATTATTTTGCACTCCAAGTAGTTGGTTGACGGAATGCACTTCAAAAAGTCCATTTGCTCAAAACAAAAAGGTTATACATATTACCTATCCATTGGATACTTCAATATTTAAGCCTATAGATAAGCAATGCGCACGGTATGCCTTAAATTTGCCGATCGATAAAAAATTTATTTGCTTTGGGGCAGCTGACGGTACGGATAGCCCCTATAAGGGATGGAGATATATGGAGGAAGCATTAAAAATATTTAAGAAAAATGTAAATCTTGATGCAGAAGTACTTATTTTTGGAAGTGAGTATAGCCAAGCGATTGCAAACAAAGTGCCTTTCCCTGTTCACTTTACAGGGAGATTATACGACTACTACTCGTTAGCATTAACTTATAGCGCTGTCGATGTTTACGTTACGCCAACTTTGGCAGACAATTTGCCTCAAACTTGCTTAGAAGCAATGGCTTGTGGTATTCCTATTGTTGGGTTCAACGTGGGAGGAATACCCGATATGGTGGAGCATGCAAAAACAGGATATTTGGCGCAGTATAAAGACAGTAGCGATTTGGCAGCGGGCATTAAGTATGTGCTCACCCATGAAAGCTATGAGCATCTTAGCCGCAACGCCGTCAACAAAGTGCATGATCTGGCTGAGGAGGTAAAAATAGCATCCTTACATAAAGCGCTTCTTCTGGAGCTGAAATCTATATTTTCATGAATACAGTTAAATCTACTTGTATCATTTGTCCTTTTTGTAAAGGGAAGTCATACGAACTTACTCGTATCAAAGCCAACGAATTGGTTGAATTAAATGAAAACACTCTTCATGTATCAAATATTGCTAATCTTTTCGGAGATGTACAATATCTTGCTTACTGTGTATGTGAAACCTGTGGATTGAAATATTTTAACCCGCTGATTACGGGAGATGATAATTTTTATAGACAGTTAGAATCCAATGATTGGTATTATCTTCATGATGATAAAATTGAGTACGATTTTTCGAAGCGCTACATCAATGAAAATAACAAGGTATTGGATGTTGGAGCCGGTAGAGGTGCTTTTGCCAAACGCATAAATTGCAAGTGCTATCAAGGCATAGATTTCAGCACAAAAGCTATAGAATTAGCCAAGAAGGATGGCATCAATGTTTTAGCAATTCCTGTTCAAGAGCATTGCATTGAAAAGGAAGAGTTTTATGATGTAGTTGTGCTTTTTCAAATCATTGAACATATTGGCGAAAATATAGAAGAATTTTTGATTTCATGTGTGAAATGCTTGAAAAAAGGAGGGCGCTTAATTGTGGCAGTGCCTAATAATGATGGATTTATCAGAAATGCTACAAATGCTATTTTAAATTTACCTCCTCACCATGTTTTGCATTGGCAAGAGAGTTCATTGAGATTTTTAGGTAAAAAGTATGGATTGAGCGTAGAAACAGTGTATAAGGAGCCTGTTGCGCATATACATAAGGGATGGTGGTATGCTACCGTGACCAATGCTTTTATTCAGAAAATCACTTTCAGAAAAATAAAAATGGTAGAGTTACGACCTACCTGTCTTTTGTACAGATTATTGAAGCGTATTTTATCGGGATGTGCCAAATTGCTGAATTTACACAAATGGGGGCATGGACAATCAATAATTGTAGTATATAGAAAGGTATAGGCATATTTGCATGTAAAAGAAAGTAAATCAACATATAACATGACAAAGATAACCGTAATCACCGTAGTTCGTAACGGCGAAAAAACGCTGGAGCCAACCATGCTCAGCGTGCTCAACCAAACGTATGGCAGCATAGAGTATATTGTTGTTGACGGTGCAAGCACAGACGGTACGGTGGGCATAATCAAGCGCTACGATGAGCGAATAAAAAACGGCGAGTTTCCCAATATTATGTTTCGGTGGATGAGCGAGCCGGATAAGGGCATATACGATGCCATGAACAAGGGTATAGACTTGGCTACGGGAGAATGGATTAACTTTATGAATTCAAACGATATTTTTTACAATGAATTTGTTCTAAAAACTTTATTTGATGATAAAAAGTATTTGCCGGAAATATCATTACTATACGGGCATACCCTACTACAAAATAGCAAGCGCCTATACTTGCAGAAAACAAAATTAATATCCGCCAAGGATCCAATGCCTTTTTGTCACCAAGCTGTATTTGTACGAACTGCAACAATGCAGGAAATGAAATTTGATACAAATTATAAGATTATGGCTGATAGGGGTTTATTTTATCGGCTATATTTCGCAGGAAGTAAAGGACACTACGTTGATGCTGCTATATCTGTAGTACAAAAATATGGGTATAGCAATCGAAGTATCACAAAATCAAGAACAGAGTTGAATGCTATCCTGCGGAGCTATAGCATGATTACTCCACTTATGGCAACCCTCTACTTAATTTATGCCGCAGTAAAGGATTTTACAAACAAGTGCTGGCGTAAAATATGCAAGAAAAATCTTACTTGAATAGAGAGCATTCCGCTTAATTGTATGGTAAAAAAGACTTCTATTATATTATGGAGTTTGTTTGTACTTCTTCTGTTTTTTTCCGGCTTCCGTTGGGATGTTGGGATAGACTGGAAGTCTTACGTAAATTCCATGCAGAATGAAGCTCTCCTTGAACATTATGAATTTGGAAATCTGCTAATTAGAAATTTACTGCATAGCTATGGATACGTTGATGGCAGGTATTGGCTGTGGGTAATGGCCTTGCTAACGCTTTTCTTTTTTTTCTATTCAATAAAGCAATATTCCGTCAATCCGGCATATTCTGCCATTTTATTTATTTGTTTGGGGCCTTACTGGGATTCGCTGAATGGCGTAAGACAATTTTTGAGCATTGCCCTGTTTGCCTATTCTTGGCAATTCTTAATTCATAAACAATTCATACGCTACGCCATTACCATACTTGTTGCTTCATGCTTTCATTTTAGCGCACTTATGCTGCTGCCTATTTACTTCATGGCAAGGATAAAATTCAGGAAAAAGGTTTTAATTAATTTATTTATGCTTACCATACCTCTCTCATTTTTTTTACCATCTGTACTATCTCAGATAGCATCATTATTTTCAAGATATGAAGTATACGCAACCTCAAAGTTTATTCAATCCAATCCAAACGTGCTATCTAATCTTAGATGTATTTTTCCTACAATTTTATTCATAGTATGTATGGTGTTGTATGACAAGTTAAAAGAAAAGAACATTGTGTTTTTAAACTTGTCGCTTATATATATCTTTCTTACCATGCTATTTCCAAATATATCATTAATGATTCGGATAGGGTTTTATTTTCAAGTTGCTTTTATTTTTCTTATTCCGTTAATCAATCAATGCGTGTCAAGGATGAACGGGCAATTATTTAATGTTTTTGTTATTTGCTATGGCTCTGCATTTATTTTTATAACACAGCTGAGCCGACCTGTAAGTAATATTATTCCGTTTGAGCTTAAATTCGATTTGCTTGGATGCTCACTGCTGCTTATACTTGCCTTAGCATTTGCTTGTGCCGGCATATTCATCAAAATCACCCATTGGAAAGACCACAAGGCAATCATTAAACATAAATAATTCTGTAACTTAAAGGAGATATTCATGAGCACAATAGCACCACTTGTTTCTGTGGTTATACCCGTTTATAATGCGCAAAAAACCATTTTGCAGGCAACAGAATCCGTATTGGCGCAAACCTTTACAAGCTATGAAATAATATTTGTAAATGATGGCTCTACGGATAATTCTTTGGCTTTAGTAGAACAGCTCAAAGCAAATAATCAACACGTAAAGATTACTATCATTGACCAACCCAACGGGGGAGCCGCTAAGGCGAGAAATGCAGGTATGCGCGTTGCTAAAGGTGAATATATTGCATTTTTAGATTCCGACGATTACTGGATGCCCTATAAGTTATCCGTACAAGTGGAATATTTATCACAAAATCCCGACGTGTACATGTTGGGTGGAAGATATGGAAAAGATAAGCTGCCTAACCGTTTTTTAATGAAAGCCGGAAAAATATTGCGCATTGAAATTAAACATCAGGTGTTGAAGAATTTTTTCTCGACTCCTACAGTTATTTTCCGAAAAAATATATTAGATAAGGTCGGGTATTTTGACGAAAAAATGCGATATTCTGAAGAGGGTTATTTCTTTAATAAAATAGTAGCATATTATAAAGGTATATATATGGCAATGGACTTTGCCGATAGTATTACCAAGAAAAAGCGATGGGGAGATTCAGGCTTGTCGGGCAATGTTGTAAAAATGGAATCCGGAGAGCTGCACAATATAAAAGAAGCCTACCATTCTAAATTTATACCTTTTACGTTGTTTTTGTTTGCCTATAATTTTTCAATCATTAAGTTTTGCAGACGTTATATTGTGTCAATGATTAGGAAAATTTCAAAATACATGAATAGCGTACGCAAATAAAACTAAATGAGCATAAGTACATCGTATAATTTAATTTATATTTTCCATAAAATCAATTGTTTATAGCAAGTTCCGCAGGGACGACATTTTATTAAAGCGCTGTTTCAAAAGCTCTTTCCCCCTCATCATTTCAACCAAGTGACCGAGGAACGAAGTGTGCGAAGCGGATACAATCTCCCCGCAAAACGCCGCCCATCGTCGCTTACAAGTAGGTGTTATAGTGCGAGAAGATTCTTCGCTATGCTCGGAATGACGAGGCGGCGCAGGGAAGCGGAGCACAAAAAATTCAGGCGCAAAGTCCACAAGCGTTTTTGCGGGGCTTTGCGCCTGACCGTTTTTTGCTATTCGGCAGCAAAGGCTGCCGAATAGCGGGGTTAATACTACGAGGCTATCGGCCTGTACTTCGGCACGAGCATTTTCATCACCACCCAGCCAATGAGATACGCCAGAGCGCACACAATGAAGACAATAAAGTAGCCTGCCGGCTCTCCCTCAAAGTTAAGGAAGGTCATTCGGGTTTCTCCGGCGTAGTCAAAGAGCTTGCCCGCGCCCTTTTGGATAATGAACGAGCCTATCCCGCCTGCCATGCCCCCAATGCCGGTAATGGTGGCGATGGCTGTTTTGGGAAACATGTCGCCAATGGTGGAGAATATGTTGGCCGACCACGCCTGATGCGCCGCCGCGGCAACGCCAATGAGGATAACGGGCAGCCAGTACGAGTAATCACCCAGCGGCTGCGCAAAGAGCGCCAGCAGCGGGAAGAAGGCAAAAATGAGCATGGCGCGCATGCGCCCGTCGTAGGGGTTCATCTTCTTTTTGTCAACAAAGTACGAGGGTAGCCAGCCGCCAAAGATGGATATCATCACAATGGTGTAGAGCACCGTGAGCGGCAGCACCTGCGCGGTGCCCTCTATGTGGAATACCGATTGCAGGTACTTGGGCATCCAGAACAGGTAAAACCACCACACGCCATCGGTCATAAACTTGCCAAAGGCAAACGCCCACGTCTGCTTGAACTGAAAGCACTTGAGGAAGGAGAGCGTTCTTGCCTGCGCCTTTGCTTCGGCTGGGGTATCGGTCTGCCTATCTTGCTGAATGTACGCCAGCTCCGCCTCGTTCACCCTGCGGTTGGCCTCGGGCTTTTTGTAGATGAATACCCAAAAAGCCATCCATATAAAGCCCAGCATACCTATGACGACAAAGGCGCTCTCCCACCCCCACGCTTCGGCAATGTAGAGGATGCAGGCGGGCGCTACCATGGCGCCTATGGTAGCGCCGGAGTTGAAGATGCTGGTGGAAAAAGCGCGGTCTTTTTTGGGAAAATATTCGGCCGTTGCCTTAATGGCAGCCGGAAAGTTGCCGGCTTCGCCGAGCGCAAGCACAAAGCGGGCAAAAATGAACAGCGTAACGCTCACGGATACCACCAGCCCAACGTCGTCAACCTTTGAGATAGCTTCCCTTGCGCCCTCAAAGCCCACAAACCACTCGTCCGTCAGGATGCCCGAAGTGGCAATGCCGCAGAAGGCGTGGAGGCAGGCGCCCACAGACCAAATGCCAATAGCCCACAGAAAGCCTTTTTTGGTATCTATCCAGTCCACAAAGCGTCCGGCAAAGAGCATGCAGACGGCGTAGAGGATAGAAAACCACGCCGTTATGCTGCCGTAATCGTCGTTTGTCCAGCCAAACTCGGGGCCTATAAACTTGGGCCACGTGAGCGATAAAACTTGACGGTCGAGGTAGTTGACCGTGGTGGCAAAAAACAGCATGGCGCAAATCAACCACCGGTAATTTGTTTTTCTGCCTGTTGTGTTCATTGATGCAATCATAATTTTATTGTTTTTACGGTTTTAGATTTATGGTTTACTCACTGTTACTTCTTGCGAACAGCCGCAATGTACTCAAAGGTTTCCTTGCACTTGGCGGTAATGGCGTCCCAGCTTTGCGCTTTGATAGCTTCCGCCGGAAAGAGGTTGCTGCCCATGCCCACGCAGGTTACGCCGGCGTCAAACCAGCTTTTCAGGTTTGCCTCTTCGGGCTTTACGCCTCCCGTTACCATCAGCATTGACCACGGCATGGGGGCTTTCAGCCCTTTCACAAAGTTAGGCCCCAGCACATCGCCGGGAAAAACCTTGCACAGATCGCAGCCTGCCTCCTGCGCCAACCCAACTTCGGAAACCGAGCCGCAGCCGGGCGTGTAGGGTATCAGCCTGCGGTTGCAGATTTTGGCAACTTCGGGGTTGAACAAGGGCCCTACGACAAAGTTGGCGCCCAGCTGCAAGTACAGCGCCGCCGTAGCAGGGTCAACCACAGAGCCTACGCCCAGAATAAGGTCGGGGCACGCTGTTGCCGCATACTTTACCAGCTCTCCAAAGATTTCGTGCGCAAAATCGCCGCGGTTGGTGAACTCAAAGGCGCGCACGCCGCCTTCGTAGCACGACTTGGCAACGTGCTTTGCAACCTCAGCATCTTTGTGGTAGAACACCGGCACCATGCCGGTTGCCGCAATGGCGCCAAGCGTTTGGAGTTTTGTGAATCTTGACATGGCTATTGATTCCTGTATTTTAGTGGTTTTATTGGGATGATAATTTTTACTTACCTCGAAACTCTTCCCGAAGCGTCGCCGCTCATCAGCTTTTCCACTTCGGCTACCGTCACCTGGTTGAAGTCGCCGTAGATGGTGTGCTTGAGGCACGAGGCGGCTACGGCAAAGTTAAGCGCTTTTTGGTCGTCGCCGGTGTAGGTCAAAAGCCCGTAGATTAAGCCTCCCATGAACGAGTCGCCGCCGCCTACGCGGTCAACAATGTGGGTAATATCGTACCCGGGCGATTGGTAGAGCTGCTTGCCGTTGAACAGCACCCCTGCCCACGTGTTGTGGTTGGCGTTAACGGAGCCTCGCAGCGTGATGATGACTTTTTGGGCGCGCGGGAACTTTTTTACGAGCTGCTCGCACACCGATTGGAAAGCCTTTGCGTCCACATGTCCGCCGGTTTGGGTTACGTCAAAGCCTTGGGGCTTTATGCCGAATACTGTTTCGGCATCTTCCTCGTTGCCCAAAATAACGTCGCAGCCCTCCACCAGCGCAGGCATCACCTCCGAAGCGGTCTTACCGTATTTCCACAAGTTTTTGCGAAAGTTGAGGTCGGTCGAAACCGTTACGCCCATGCTGTTGGCTGTTTTAATCGCCTCAAGGCAGGCGTCGGCAGCGCCCTGCGAAAGGGCCGGCGTAATGCCCGTCCAGTGAAACCACTGCGCCTCTTTAAGCACCTCTTTCCAATTGATCATGCCGGGCTTAACGTCGGCAATGGAGGAGTGAGCGCGGTCGTACACCACCTTGCTGGGGCGAGCCACAGCGCCCGTTTCGAGAAAGTAAATACCCAACCTCTCGCCGCCGTAAATAATATTTTTTGTGCTCACGCCATACCTGTTCAGCTCCATTTCGCAGGCTTTTGCAATATCGTTCTGCGGCAAGCGCGAAACAAATTCGGCGTTCAGGCCATAGTTGGCAAGCGATACGGCAACATTTGCCTCGCCGCCGCCAAAGGTTGCGGTAAATTCCTTTGCCTGGCTAAAGCGGAGGTAGCCCGGCGTTGCCAACCGCAGCATAATTTCTCCAAAGGTTACAATTTTTTTACTCATGAGCTTAAATACGATTTAAAGAGTTAGTACAAGCGAATTAAAAGTGCAAAGAGATGTAAGAAGTTTTTGATTTTTGAATTGGCAGGCGCAACATATTTCGCGCTAAGCGCAGCTCAAACGGCTCAAAAATTATCGCGGCAAATATACTACATTTTTATTGGAAATTCACATATAATCAGTACCTTTGCAGAAAAAAATAAATTTTATGACTGACGTAATAAATTAAAAATTTGAATGTTGCATTGGTTGAACGGGGCAAATATAGTTCAGCCATGCTTACAAGCGTCCGGAAGCAAACCGGACTGGCGTAAGCTCAATCATTCAAGCCGGATGAGGAAAAACAAGAATCAAGGATATGGAAAGAAAAATTAAAATCATGCTTGGCTCAACGGTCTATGGATTTGAAAATGACCTGACAAGTATTGTTGCCTTGCTGCAACAGCTAGGGTATGATGTGCTCAACTCCCACGCCGGCACAATCAAGGCAAGCCCCAAACTTTCCAATATTGATAATTGCTTGAGGGCTGTTAGGGAGTGCGACTTGTTTTTGGGTATTATCCGGCCATATTTCGGAACGGGAAATATTGGCGACAAAAACATTACTTTTGAGGAAATAAAATTGGCGGCTATGCTGAAAAAGCCTTGCTGGTTTCTGGTGCATCACGACGTTGATGTAATGCGCAGATTTTTGAGAAAATTGACTCCCAAAGACGCCTCCCTGAAGCTATTGGACGTGGTTGACATAGGGATAGACAGAAATCTTGACTACCGAAGCGTTGAGATTTATGACTATGTGTTGCAGCGTGACGTTCCGGTTGCCAACCGAACGGGCAATTGGGTACAGGAATTTTATAAGCCCGAAGAGTACATGACGTTTATTACCACTCAATTTGCAGATACGGATTTTGTAAAAGACATTCTAAAAAGCAGGGAGGTAGACCATGAAAAATAATGATTTGATAATTAAAAACCTGTTGCAGATGTCGGATAACGAGCGCATTGAGCTGAAACCGACGGCCTCGCTTGAGGAAATTGCCGAAACGCTCACGGCGTTTATCAACTCTCACGGGGGCGACCTGCTGCTGGGCGCAGATGAGCATAAAACGGTGGTTGGCGTGCAGGGAGATGGTTTGGCGCGTGTGGATATTCAAAATTATCTGTCCAAAGCGATCATACCGTCTGCCCCTATTTCGATAAGCGAATTTCTTTATCAGGGAAAGCGGCTGCTCCTAATCAGCGCTTGGGAAGGGTCAAAAAAGCCGTATTCGTATCAGCAAAAATTTTACATACGCCGCAACGGGCAAACTGCCGTAGCCAACGAACGAATAATTGAGCAGCTTATTTCCAACCGCAAAGACGCCGACTTTCACTGGGAACGGATGGCTGTGCTTGGCGCCGAGCTTAACGACCTTGATTTGCCGGAAATCAGAAAAACAATGGATATGGATCTCGAAATGTATCCCCAAAAAAGCTACGCTGATGCGGAAGATTTTCTGATTAAAAACGGCTTGATGCTGAACGGCAACCTGACAAACGCCTGTATTGTTCTATTCGGGAAAAACCCGACGCGCTATATTTCCCAATCAAAAGTCCGGCTGACAGTCTATCCGGGCAAGGCTTCCTCAAATACGTTCTTGGAAGACCGATGGTTTGACAGCAATTTGTTGGCAAATATTCCTGCCATTTTCAGCTATTTGGATGCCTTATACGGCAAAACTATCAAGATAGGGGGATTGCTGCGCTCGGAAAAGAAAAATTACCCCGAAATAGCCCTCCGCGAGGGTATTCTTAACGCCATGATACATCGAGATTACAATTCGGTACGGGGATTTATGCAGATTTCTATCTATTCCAACAGAACAGAAATCAGCAATTTTGGCGGCTTGCCAGAGGGCATCTCCATTGCAGAGCTGAAAAAAAAGCATCACTCCATTCTCCGCAACCCCGACATTGCTTACATCTGCTTCATCCGCCGTCTTATTGAAATGGTGGGCACAGGAAGTAACAGGATTCTGTCGGAATGTAAAAAGAAAGGCTTTAAACAGCCAAAATGGCAGGAGGAAAACAATATCCTTACTCTCACATTTCCCGAGATTGTCCATTCCAAGAATGAGCGGATAGATGAGCCGATAGACGAACAAATGGATGAGCGGATAAATGAGCGGACAAATACTTATGAGTTTGATTATGAAAATGAGTTTATACCATTGATAGCGAGTGAGCCTATGGCTGAATGGATAAGGAGGGAGCGGAAAAATGAGCAGATAAACGAACAAGGTGAGCGGATAAATGAGCGGATAAATGAACAAGGTGAGCGGATAAATGAGCGGATAAACGAACAAAGTGAGCGGATAAACGAACAAGGTGAGCGGATAAATGAGCGGATAAAGTTGGATTTTGGGGGTGTAAATGAAAGCGCAAGTGAGGGTATAAAAAGAGAACTGTCACGAATCTATGACTTTATATCCGACAAGCCAATGTCTAAAACAGCAGACATAGAATTGCTTACAAAAAAAAGCAATGCCACCATCAGACGTTACCTGAAAATATTGACAGATAACAACCTGATAGTATATGTCGGCTCACGCAAAACAGGAGGCTATAAAATTGCGCACAGCCCTCAGAATCCAAAATAGCTTTTAGCGTTGTTGTACGAGATATTTTCCACCATCTGCCCCAAAAACGGCAGCTCGCTTTCCGGCAGCTCGCCTTTTTCCACGTCCCGGCCAATAAGGTTGCAGAGTATTCGGCGGAAATATTCGTGGCGCGGGTAGCTCAAAAAGCTGCGCGAATCGGTAAGCATGCCCACAAAGCGGCTCAGCAAGCCCAGCAGCGAAAGCGAATTCATCTGCGCCTCCATGCCAATTTTTTGGTCAAGAAACCACCAGCCCGAGCCAAACTGTATCTTGCCGGCAACGCTTCCATCCTGAAAATTCCCTATCATGGTGGCGATTAAATCGTTGTCGCGAGGGTTGAGGTTGTAGATAACGGTTTTGGGCAGCTTATTCATAACATCCAGCCGGTTGAGGAACTTCGACAGGCTTTTCCCCACCGTAAAGTCGCCAATAGAGTCAAATCCGGTATCGGGACCCAGCTGCCTGAAAAGGCGAGTGTTGTTGTTGCGCAGCGCGCCGTAGTGAAGCTGCTGCGCCCAGCCCTTTTCCCAGTCCATCACGGCAAACTCCACCATCATAGCCGATTTGAACTTCAGCGCTTCCGCTGCGGCGAGCTCCCTGCCGCCATATACCTTGCTGAATATGGCTTCTATTTCGCTTTGCGTATAATCTTCAGCGTAAAACTCTTCGATACCGTGATCGCTAAGCTTGCAGCCCGCTTCGGCAAAGAAATCGTGGCGCTTGCGCAAGGCGCTCAGCAAATCGGCATACTTGCCGATGCTCACGCCCGATACCTGCGAAAGCTGCTCCACGTACGCGCGAAACCCTGCGGGCTGCTCCACCGCCATTGCCTTATCGGGGCGCCACGTGGGCAATACCTGCACCTCAAAATTCTCTCTTTTGAGCGCAAGGTGATGATCAAGGCTGTCAACGGGGTCGTCGGTGGTGCAAACCACCTTCACGTTGAACTTTTTCATCAACCCACGCGCCGAGTATTCGGGCGTGCGCAGCTTGGCAGTGCACTCGTCAAAAATTTCTTTTGCCGTGCCCGGATTCAGCAACTTTTCCACGCCAAAGACCGTTTTGAGCTCCAGATGCGTCCACTGGTAAAGCGGGTTGCGCATGGTGTAGGGAACAGCTTCCGCCCACTTTTCAAATTTCTCCCAGTCGGTGGTATCCTTACCCGTGCAAAAGCGCTCATCTACTCCGTTGGTGCGCATGGCGCGCCACTTGTAGTGGTCGCCTTCGAGCCAAATTTGCCCGAGGTTGTCAAATTTCCTGTCTTTGGCAATAAACTCCGGGCTTAGGTGGCAGTGGTAGTCAGCTATCGGCATTTTTGCCGCGTGGCGATGGTAAAGGTGCTCGGCGGTAGGCGTTTCGAGCAAAAAGTTAGCGTCTAAAAATTTTTTCATGTGGCCTATATTAATGTTATAAATTTCCTAAAATATCCATCCTCAGCATTTCCGGCGAAAAGTAAAACTCTGCATCTTGTTGTTTTTCAAAGCAAAACAAGCAAATTCGTGTGCGTACACAATTTGCGAAAGTAGAACTTTTTTTGCAAAGTAGCAAATAAAACTTTACCGGGCGCAAAATATTTTTTTATACGCTATATATCAACACAGTAAAATTTGCCACAATGCTACAAGGTGCAGCAAAGCCCCTGTTGGGCGAGGTGCTACCTAACGTCAGGCGGAGCTCCGCCTCGCTTTCCTGCGGGGTAGGGTAGGGGAGAGGAGGGGAGTGCAAATCTGCATGATTTTTCTGCCGCCCCAAAACCTCATTTCCACCTAATTCAACCAAAAAAATAATCTCAGCAACAATAAAATACAGTCTCATTGCTTCCAAAACAAACCTCTTAAATCTCAGCTCTCCGCTCGTTAGCTTACACAATAAGGACGGATATCCCATCAGGGTAGCGAAGGCAAAACCAGGCGGATGCCAATGAGTTGCACGCCGGGGCGGTAGTAGCCGCGGTAGGCGACGTGGCTGTTGCACGCCACGTTGTACCAGCTGCCGCCGCGGATAATGTAGTAGTCGTCTGCATATATTGGAGGCCGCTGTCGAGGAGCTGTAGGATTAGTACCGCTGGGTAAGTTATCGTTATACCAGTCTTGGCACCACTCCCACACGTTCCCGCTCATGTCGTAAATGCCCAACTCATTCCCATCTTTTGTGCCTACCACGTGAGCTTTTCCTTTGCTGTTATCCGAATACCACGAGACGTTGTCCAGAGTGTTGCTCCCGCTGTACTCGTAGCCCTTGCTTAAAGCGCCCCCGCGGGCTGCGTACTCCCACTCCGCCTCCGTAGGTAACCGATAATTTTTACCTGTATGTTCATTCAACTTCGCGATAAACGCCTGGGCTGCATTATAGTCGATGTTGTAAGCCGGAAAATCATCCTCTTTCCCAAATACAGATTCGAAATAAACACTCTGTATCGTAGTATCCATCGCAATCAACGCATTGTTCCACTCCGACTGCTTTAGCTCATACTTCCCTATCCAAAAAGGTGATAACGTAACGCTGCTCGTCGTCTTGCTGTGGGTTCTGCAGGTTGTAGGTCCTGAGTATTCTTCCCGACAGCTGGTACAGCCCATCGTAAACGTCCCCCCCTCCACAAAAACCATCTCCGGCTCAAAATCAACGCACCTGATGTAGCTGGGGGGCTTGCAGCTGCTGCTCTGCAGGCGGCCTACAACCTCCCACGCCACCTTATTCAGCTCCACCGCCGTCATCTCCTTTGGGCTGCCGGCATGATTGAAGG
>JAISLN010000093.1 GCA_031290835.1 Prevotellaceae bacterium | reverse complement strand
TTTTTCGATGCTGCTCTTCAAAAACGGGTAGTGCGTGCAGCCGAGCACCAGCTCATCTACGTTGTCGTCGAGCATGGGCTGCAGGTAGGTGCGCAGCAAGTCCAGCGCCTCCGGCGAGTTTTCTCTACCCTGCTCTACCAGCTCCACCAAGCCGGCGCCTGCAACGACGTGCAGCTTAACGCCGGCGGCATAGCGCGCCTTGGTTTGCTTGAACAGGCGACCTTGCAGCGTTCCGGCGGTTGCCAGAATACCTACGCTGCGCGTTTTGCTTTGCTTTGCGGCAGGCTTCACGGCAGGCTCCATGCCCACAAAGAGCACGTGGGGAAACGCGCTGCGCAGCTCGTCGATGGCGGCGGCGGTAGCGGTGTTGCAGGCTACGACAATGAGCTTGCAATTTTTTTCGAGCAAAAATTTCGTAATCCCCAGCGAAAGCCCCCGCACTTCGTCCACCGGCCGCGAGCCATACGGACAGCGAGCGGCGTCGGCTACGTAGCATACGCGCTCGTGCGGTAGCAGCGCCGCTATCTCCTGCAGCACAGACAAGCCACCAACGCCGGAATCAAAAACACCTATGCTACTTGATGATAACACTTATATAAATAAAATTTTTGAGCTGAAAATTAAGAATAATGCTTTATAGACTCCCATCCTTTTTTATCTGCTGCAAAAGCTTTGCAGCAGTAGGCAAAGATACTCAATAAATTTCAAATTGGGAAAAAAATAATCTCTTCACGGGTGCATTTGACGAGGTTTTTGCCGGTTCTACCGAGAGGCGCACCTCTACGAGATGCCAAAAGAGAAAAGAGCGGATAAAGCTAAAATCTAAGGCGACAGCGCAATTTACTACGCTGATACGCTGGCTATTGAATCGATATTAGAAAAAAAATGTTCGCAACTAAAGCTTGAGCATGGGTACAACTTCAAAAATTTTGCCTACTTTTGTCGCCGTTAATACTAATGGCTTCATGTGCTGCATATACCAACATAATTTCTATTGCCGTGTGCAAAAGCATTTGGTAAATCCAAATAATATTGCTACACAAGGAGGGCACACACACACACACACACACACACACACACACACACACACACACACATTTTCTTATATTTTCTTTCTGTTTTACAATTTTGGGGTCAAAAGTGCAATGCGCTTTTTGCCCCCAGCTCTCTTTTGCGCGCAGGAGCCAAAAGCGCGACGTTTCGCGACGTTTTTTTCGAGATGAACATATAATGGGCAGCTGCTGATAGACATTTTACTATATGACAAATAAAAAGCTACTTGATTTTTATCGCGCTACGGCTCAACAGCGGGAACGGTGGAATAAGCGCAATTCGTTTTACCACAAAATGCTTGAGCGGTACTTTTCGTTTATCATTCCGCGCGGGAAAAGGGTGATAGAGATAGGATGCGGCAGCGGCAACCTGCTGAATGCGGTGCAACCGCTATACGGTCTTGGCATCGACTTTGCGCCGGAGGTGGTTGAAATAGCGCGGAGCAAATATCCCCATTTGCACTTTGAGGTGGACGACGTGGAGGATTTGCAGACGGACGAAACTTTTGATTACATCATTATCAGCGATTTGATAGCCGGATTGTGGGATGCTCAGAAAGCCATTCACAACGTTCGCCGATTGTGCCATCAGCAAACCCGGGTTGTTATTTCGCAGTACAATTTTTTGTGGGAACCGATCATCAAAATGCTCGAATTTATGCACCTCAAACAGAAGCTGCCTACTGCAAGCTGGTTTTCTGTCAAAGATACCGAGGGGCTATTGCAGCTGGAGGATTTTCAGACGATACGAGTAGAGAAAAAAATATTGCTTCCGGCTTACGTTCCTCTACTGCACAGCCTGTTTAACGGGTTTTTGGCAAATTTGCCGGCGATTACCCATTTGGGGCTTGTGAGCTTGCACGTTGCGCGCCCGATGTGGAACGAAAAGCGGCATTCGTCGGTTTCTATCGTCGTTCCCGCCCGCAACGAGCGGGGAAATATCGAGAATGCCATCAAGCGGACCCCCGCTTTCGGCACGCATCAGGAGTTTATCTTTATTGAGGGCAATTCGTCGGACAATACTTACGAAGAAATCCTGCGCGTACAGGCCGCCTACCCCGATAAGGATATAAAGGTGATGAAGCAGACGGGAAAAGGGAAGGGTAACGCTGTGCGCGAGGCATTTGAGGTCGCTAAAGGCGATATGCTCATGATTCTGGACGCCGACTTGACCATGCCGCCGGAAGAGCTACCGAAATTCTACAACGCCTTGCGCGACAACAAGGGAGAATTTATAAACGGCTGCCGCTTGGTGTATCCGATGGAAAAGAACGCCATGCGCTTTCTGAACCTCTTGGGGAACAAGTTTTTCGGGTGGTTTTTTTCGTACCTTCTGGGGCAGCGCCTAAAAGACACCTTGTGCGGTACCAAGGTGCTGTTCAAAAAAGATTACGAGGTCATCAAGGCCAACCGCTCGTACTTCGGCGACTTTGACCCGTTTGGCGATTTTGACCTGCTTTTTGGCGCGGCAAAACAAAATCTCAAAATTGTAGAGGTCGTCATCCGGTATAGAGACCGGGAGTATGGCTCAACGCAAATCAGCCGCTTTCGTCATGGGCTATTGCTGCTGCAAATGAGCTTCTTTGCGGCACGAAAGATTAAATTTACCGAGTTTTTGTCATTAAAATGGATATAAATGAAAAATTCTTACTCCCGCTATCCAGACAGGTGGGTCTTTTTTGTAGCATCGACGTCGAAAAAACAAATAGTAAACCATGAATTATGTCTAAAGCTAAGCATGCCGGCAAACAGCAGGCGGCAAAAGTATCGAAATTGCGCTCGCCGCAGGAGGAGGCAGGATTGCCGGAACGGTTGGAAAAAAACATTTCGAAGCGTAAGCGGCTTTACATGCTCCTGTGCCTGCTTACGGCGCTGATATTTTCGCTTTTGCTGTTCGACGTCAACGTATCCGAAGGCACCGACGATTCTACCTACATAGAAGCCGGATACAGATACGCGACCGATTTCTTCAGCTTCCACTATACATTTAGCGCTCCGCTGTACTGCATGTTTTTGGCCTTGCCTATCGCCATTTTCGGCGTGAATCTGGTAATCCTGAAGCTGTTTTCGGTATTGTTTTTTGTGCTGGGCATATACTTTCTATACGTAGCGCTAAAAGGTCGGATACCCTACATCACTCTCTTCCCCGCCTTGCTGCTCACCGCGCTCAATTCGCTGTACCTCTACCATGCAAGCCAAACGTTTACCGAAGCATTTGTGCTGCCGCTGTCGGGGCTGTTCTTGCTGGCGCTGTTTAAGCTGGACGACGCCACGCAAAGCGGTGTTGAGCTAAAGAAGAGCTGGAAAAATTTTCTGCTGCTGGGGTTTATGACGTTCATATTTTACCTTTCGCGCAACGTGGCAGCTATCGCAATAGCGGTGGTGTTTGCCTACTTCATGCTCTACAAAAAATACCTGACGGCGGTATATTCTGCCTGCTCTTTTGCGCTTTTCTGGGGGCTGTACCAAAAGGTGATGGTGCCCGCGTTTTGGGGGCATCTCAACATCAAAGGCGGCTTGAGCGGGCAAGCCGGCGCTATATTTCTGAAAAACGTATATAATCCGGGCGAAGGGAAGGAAGATTTTTGGGGAATGGCGTCTCGCTTTTTCGAAAACGCAAAAACCTACTCTTCTCAATTCTTTGAGCTCATCGGCGTAAAATCGGAAACAAGCCCGCACAGCTATCTGTTTTTCATTTTGATGCTCGCCCTTGTGGGCGTAAGCTTGGGCTACGCCATAGCCAAAAAACAAAAATACATAGTGGCGCTTATACTTTACGTAGCGGCATTTCTTAGCGTAACGTTCATATCGCTGGACGTAATGTGGAAACAGGGGCGCTTAGTCATGGTGTATATCCCGATGCTTGTTGCCATAGCATCGTATGGTATCATTATGCTGCTGAAGGCCAAATTTCCCAAGCCGCTTGGCTGGCTCTATCCGGCGGCAATCATTTTTCTCGTATTAGTGAACCTCAACCATGCCACCGATAACGTTCGGGAGCATTTGCCCAAGCTACGGAAAAATATAGCGGGCAACAAGTACTATGGCTTTACGCCCGACTGGGTCAACTACTTCCGGATGAGCGAGTGGGCAGCCAAAAATCTGGATAAGGACAAAGCGGTAACATGCCGCAAAGCCTCCATGTCGTTTGTGTATACCGGGAGATCGTTCAGCGGTATTAGCAGCGTTCCTACTTTGCTGGCGGATTCGGCCTTAGCGTTGTCGAGCTACAAGCAACGCTTTTTGGGGATGAAATACGGAGACGTACCGATGAATATTATTGGCGCCCTGCACCCCTACTTAGTGGCAATAGCTGTAGGCGACAATACCTCCTACTACTACACGTACGACTTGCCGGAGCCGCTGTACGCCGAAGTAGAGCATGCAGATATTCCGATTTATACAAGCCCGGAAGAGCTTATGGCGGTTATAAAAAAGTGCAGAACCAGCTATGCCGTTTTTCCCGATAGCTTGCTTGAGGCTTTAAAATCCCGAAATGTCGGCTATATTATTGACGCGAGCTTGCGCACCAATCCTGCGCAAAAAACAGGTAGCACAATAAGTACCATAACCCGCTACATGAGCTTCATACAACAAAAATACCCTGATGCGTTTCGCCAAATACACCAAATAGGAGCCGACGACAACGAGCCCGCTATGATTTACGAAATCAGCTACTAAGGTTGCTTTTGTTGGGTCAGCATGGTTTTTTTGTATATCTTTGCGCTGTTGAAATTTGAAATACATAAAAGAATAATAGCAAGCCGGCGTGTCAAAAATATTACCGGCTACTTATGCAGCTTGCAGCCAAGTATTCGCCTAAGCCATAATTTCCAATTTTTTTGAGAAAATTTCCTCCCCCTATACGGCTTCCCGAAGCCTTACCCTGTGTTCGTCCTGTTGTAGGCAGGTTGAGCAACGGCATTGCGCTGCATAGCGCTTGTGCAGGGGCTCAGGACGTCGTGCGCGTGTCGCTGGTGTTTGAGGCGGGGTCGCGCTTTCAGCAGCATGCGCTCGAGGCGGGCTCCACGCTTGCCCTCCTGAGCGAAGGCGCCGGGCAATGGTCGGGGGCGCAGGTGGCGGAGCGCTTCGATTTTCTCGGCTCGTCATACGAGCGGCATATCGACAAGGATTTTGCCATGCTCACGGTTTACTCGCTCACGCGGCATCTGCAAAAAACGCTGGAGACGCTGAGCGAGGTGGCGCTTCACCCCACCTTTCCGGAGGCGGAGCTGCGCACCTACTGCGCCAAGCGCAGGCAGCAGCTTCGCATAGACAAGGAGCGGGTTGCCTACGTTGCGCGCGAGCAGCTGCCGGCGTTGCTGTACGGCCGCGCCCACCCCTACGGCGCGTACGCCGAGCCGGAGCAGTACGATGCGCTGGTGCGCGAATGGCTGCAACGCTTTCACGGCAGCTTTTTCACCGCCGACCGCTGCCTCATTGTCGCCACGGGCATGGTGGGCGAGCGCGAGCGCAGGATGATAGGCGATTTTTTTGCGCAAATTCCGCGCTTGCCGTGCACGCCGTCGCCGCTTCCACCTCCCGCCGGAGGGCAGCCGGGCAAAAGCGTTGAGATAGCCAAGCGCGGGGCGGTGCAAAGCGCGCTGCGCGTTGGCCGGGTGATGTTTGGCAAGGCGCACCCCGATTTTGCCGCCGCGCACGTGCTCACGGTTGTGCTTGGCGGGTACTTTGGGTCGCGGCTCATGCGCAACATTCGCGAAAGCAAGGGATATACCTACGGGATTTTTGCCTCGCTGGTCAGCTATCGGCACACCGGCTACCTGAGCATTGGCGCGGAGGTGGGCAAGGAGTTTGGCCGGGCGGCGCTGGAGGAAATCGGCAAGGAGCTGCAGCGCCTATGCGACGAGCCCATTCCCGCCGACGAGCTGGCGTTAGTCAAAAACCACCTGTGCGGCGACATTATGCGCTCTCTCGACGGCCCTTGGGCGATAGCCGAAAGCCTTGTTGAAGACCTGCAAAGCGGGCTGGCAACCAGCTACGCGGAAACGCTCTTCAGCGCCGTAAAGTCCATCACCGCCGAGCAGCTGCAGCAGGTGGCGCAAAAGTATTTTCAACCCCAAAGCATGACAAGCGTTACCGTAGGATAAGCAATGCAAAAGCTGTACTTCACCATAAT
>JAISLN010000092.1 GCA_031290835.1 Prevotellaceae bacterium | reverse complement strand
GCGCCAACCTTTACGAGCGCTTTGCCGCCGGCGGAGTAGGGTATGAGGTAGCCCTTGTCGTCTATCTGCTTCAGCGCCTCTTCGGCGGTGGCGTTGCCGGTGAGCTTAAACTCAAACACAAACACCGTATCGGCGGTAACCACCACGGCGTCGGCTCGCCCAACGGCGCTGCGCTGCTCCGCCTCCACAAGCTGACCCATCAGCCGGAACAGGATGAAGAATATCGTTTGGTAGTGCTTTTCGCCCTTGCTGTTGAGCTCGTAGGGTATCCCCGCAAAAAAGGCGCGAAGGCGCGTCATGAAGCCGTCCACGTCATGCGCCAGCAAGTCCCGAATAAAGTGCGTAACGTAAAACTCGCTCCTGACGTCCTTGTCCGGTACGTAAGCCGGCAGCAGCTCGTTGAAAAAGCCGTACTTGACCTCCTCGTTGGGGAAGCCGAGCACGTACTCGTCCAGCAGCGCCTCGTAGCTTTTTATGGTGAGGTAGCCGCTTTGGTAGAGCAGCGATAGCGGGTTTACGTCCCCTATCTTGTAGTCGGTGATGGACGTTGCCGGTATCCTCACGTCGCCCTCCAAGTTTTTTATGTCAAAATCTATGTTCTTGAGCATTTTTACGAGGAACGTCGGCGTGCCGGTGGCAAACCAGTAGCTGTTAAATTCTTTTTTGGCAAAAGTATTCAGCAGGCTGAACGGGTTGTAGAGCCATTCACCATCCTTGGCAAAATGGTAGCCGTCGTAGCGTTTTTTGAGCTCGGCAAGCGTCTCCTCGTAGGATTTGCCCAATTCGTCGGCAAAAGCGGTAATCTCCGGCTGAAAATGCGCGACCAGCTCCGACTCCGATATGCCGCAAATATCGGCGTACTCCTTGTCCATGCTAACATCCACCAGGTGGTTTAGGTCGCTAAACACGCTCACCTTTGAGAATTTGGTAACGCCGGTGAGCATTACGAAGCGCAGGTTGGCGTCGGCGCTCTTTAGGATGCCGTAAAAGTTTTTCAGCGTTTCGCGCAGCGAGCTGTTCAGCTCCGGGTCGTCGAGGGTGTTGACCAAGGGCTTGTCGTACTCATCCACCAGCACAACCACCTTGCAGCCCGCTTGCCTGCGGGCTTCGCTTATCAGGCGGTCAAAGCGCAGGGAGGCATCCTCCAGGCGATTTTCTATTCCCCATGCAGCCTCGCACTCGCCCAGCAGCACGTGGAGGCTGCGCTCAAAGGCCTGCGGATTTTTGTACACCGCCTTGTTCATGTCCAGGTGGACGACCGGATACTCTACCCAATCTTTCTCAAGCGCGGCGATTGCCAAGCCGTCAAACAGCTCTTTTTTTCCCAGAAAGTACGCCTTGAGCGTGGAGATGAGCAGGCTCTTACCAAAGCGGCGCGGACGGCCGAGAAAGTACGGCCAGCTCATCTGCGTCAGCTGATGCATATACGCCGTTTTGTCCACGTAAACGTAATTCTCGGTACGCAATTTTTCAAAATCCTGTATGCCGATGGGCAGCTTTCTGTCGGTAAACATAGCTTGTGCTGTTAGAAGTTATGCGCAAAGATAGCTGATTTTACCGTATCGGCAAGCCGACGGCCTCCGGCTGTAGCCGCAAGTCCCAATCCTTCCAGACGGCTTCGTAGCCCATTCCCCTTACGGCAGCCAGCACTTCGCTTGGGCTGCGGCTGTCGCAGACGGCAAACTGCTCCGCCGCGCTGCGGTAAACGGCGTAGCCTCCCGGATCGGTTTTGGAGCCGGCGCTGAGCGAGGTTACCCCCAAGCTCGCCATGTTGTCGCGAAACGCCCTGCTTTCGCGCGTTGACAGGGCTATTTCGACGTCGCGGTCAAAGATGCGGCAGGCAAAAATCAGCTGCGCCAGCTCCCGGTCGCTCATGGCAACGTTGCCGCCAAAGGCGTCGCCCTCGTGCGGGCGCAGGCGGGGGAAGGAAATGGAGTAGCGCGTTTGCCAGTACTGCTTTTGCAGGTAGCGGAGGTGCAGCGCCATGAAGGTTGCGTCGGTGCGCCAGTCCTCCAAGCCGATAAGAACGCCCAGCCCTATCTTGTGCACCTCGGCTTTCCCCATGCGGTCAAAGCCGTCCAAGCGCCAGCCGAACTTCGACTTCACGCCTCGTGGGTGGTACAGCTTGTAGCGCGCCTTGCAGTACGTTTCCTGATAGCAGTACACGGCGTTCATCCCGGCGGCGGAAAGCTGCCGGTACTCCTCCTCCTTGAGCGGCTGCACCTCCACGGAGATGGAGGCGAAGTGAGGCTTTACGAGGCGGATGGCGTTTTCGATGTAGCTTGCGCCCGCGTCGCGCGGGTTTTCTCCGGTTACAAGGAGGACGTGCTGAAAATCGCCCATGCGCTTGATGGCCTCCACCTCGCGCAGAATTTGCTCATCGCTCAGGATAATCCGCCGAATATCGTTGCTGTGGTTAAACCCGCAGTAAACGCAGTGGTTGACGCAGGAGTTGGTGAGGTAAAGCGGGATGTAGAGCTGTAGCGTGCTGCCGAAGCGCTGCCGCGTGTAGCGTCGGCTCAGCGCCGCCATAGGCTCAAGGTAGCCCTGAGCGGCGGGAGAAATCAGCGCCATAAAGTCCTCCACGCTCCGCCGCTCCCTGCCTAAGGCTCGCTCAACGTCGCCGGTGGTTTGGGCGTAAATGCGGGACTGAATCTCGTCCCAATCGTACGCGTCTATTAATTCCGTAAAGCTCATAATTCACTATTTTGTTGTTCACTATTCACTATTCGTTATTCACTATGTACACATTCTTTCGTCAGCTTCATGGCGCAGAAGTTAGGCCCGCACATGGTGCAGTGGTCGCTTTCGCTGCCCGATTTCCCTATGGCGTGGTACTCCGCTGCCTTTTCGGGGTCGAGCGCCAAGCTGAGCTGATCTCTCCACCTGAAGTCGAAGCGAGCCTTGCTCAGCGCATCATCCCTGACCTGCGCCCCCGGATGCCCCTTTGCAAGGTCGGCGGCGTGGGCGGCAATCTTGTAGGCTATCACGCCGGCGCGAACATCCTCCCGGTCGGGCAGCCCAAGGTGCTCCTTGGGGGTAACGTAGCAAATCATGGCAGTTCCGTAGCGGGCAATCTGCGCTGCGCCGATGGCGGACGTGATGTGGTCGTAGCCGGGCGCGATGTCGGTGGTGAGCGGCCCCAGCGTGTAGAAAGGTGCGCCGTGGCAGCAGCGCAGCTGTTCCTCCACGTTGGCGCGTATCTTGTGCATGGGCACGTGCCCCGGACCTTCTATCAGCACCTGAACGTGGCGCTGCCATGCCGTGCGGGTCAGGCGACCCAGCGCGGCGAGCTCGGCCAGCTGAGCGGCGTCGTTGGCGTCGCGGATGGAGCCGGGCCGAAGCCCGTCGCCCAGCGAAACCGCCACGTCGTACCGTTGTAGGATGTCGCAAATTTCCTCAAAGCGGGTGTAGAGAAAATTTTCCTCGCCCCGCTGCGCCATCCATCCGGCAATGATGGAGCCGCCGCGGGAAACGATGCCGGTCAGCCGCCGCTGCACCAGCGGCAGGTGTGCGCGGAGTAGCCCGGCGTGAATGGTGAAGTAGTCCACCCCCTGCTCGCACTGCTCAACGAGCGTGTCGCGGTACACCTCCCAGCTGAGCGCCGCTATCTCCCCGTTCACCTTTTTCAGCGCCTGATATATAGGCACGGTGCCCACCGGCACGGGCGAGTTGCGGATAATCCACTCCCGCGCGTCGTGGATATGCTCGCCGGTGGAGAGGTCCATCAGCGTATCGCCCCCCCACTTGCAGCTCCATATCGCCTTTTCCACCTCCTCCTCCACGCCGGACGAGAGGGCGGAGCTGCCGATGTTGGTGTTTATCTTCACCAGAAATCGTGCCCCGATGACCATTGGCTCCGCCTCGGGGTGGTTGACGTTGGCGGGGAGCACCGCGCGTCCGGCGGCGACCTCGTCGCGCACAAATTCGGGCGTGATGTGGGAGGATACTCCCAGCGCCTCGCACTGCTGATTTTCGCGGATGGCCGCGTACTCCATTTCGGGGGTGATAATGCCCTGCCGGGCGTAGCCCATTTGGGTAATGCAGCGCCCCTCTTTTGCCCGGCGCGGAAGGTGCACGAGGGGAAATTGCGCGGCTGCGTCTGCGCGGCGCTCCCCGTCGCAGGCAGACGAAAAGGAGGGCAGCCTTTCGGCGTCGCCCCTGCGCTCCACCCACGGCTCGCGCAGGCGGGGCAAGCCCTTGCGGATGTCAACGTCGGCGTTGGAGTCGGAGTACGGCCCGCTCGTATCGTAAACCACCACCGGGGCGTTTGGCTCCCTCGTCTGCACGCCGTTCTCAACGGAAACGGTGTCCAGCAGGGATATTTGCCGCATCCCGACGCGAATGTCGTGGAGCTTGCCCGCAACGTAAATCTTTTGGGAGGAAGGGTAGGAAATGTGCATTTTGATTTTAGTGATTTTAGTGAATAGTGAATAGTGAATAATGAATAGTGAATAACGAATAGTGAATAGTGGGTGAAGTCCGCGCCCCATTATTCACTATTCACTATTCATTATTCACTATTTAAGAATTTTGTGAGGGGGCTACTTGCTTGCGCCACGCTTTGCCGGCTTGCCAGCTGCGCTTCAAAGGCGATACGCCCGCTTTCCGTTGCCATTCGGAAAGCTTTTGCCATTTCCACCGGGTTGCCGGCAACGGCGATGGCGGTGTTTACCAGCACCGCGTCGGCGCCCAGCTCCATCGCCTCGGCAGCGTGCGACGGCGCTCCTATTCCGGCATCCACCACCACGGGGACGCGGCTTTGCTCCACGATAATCTCCAGCAGGTCGCGCGTGCGCAGCCCTTGGTTGGTGCCTATCGGTGCGCCGAGCGGCATCACGGTGGCGGCGCCGGCTTCCTCCAGCCGCTTGCACAGCACGGGGTCGGCCTGCACGTAAGGCAGCACTACAAACCCCAGCTTGGCCAGCGCTTCGGTCGCCTTGAGGGTTTCCACCGGATCGGGCAGGAGGTAGCGCGGGTCGGGGTGGATCTCCAGCTTTAGCCAGCAGGTTTCAAAGGCGTCGCGCGCCAGCTGAGCGGCAAAAACCGCCTCCTTGGCGTTGCGAACGCCCGACGTGTTCGGCAGCAGCTGCACGCCCGGTTGGCGAACGTGCATCAGCAGGTCGTCGTGCTTGTTGTCGAAGTCCAGCCGCTTCATGGCAACGGTTACCATTTGCGTTTGCGACGCCTCAATGGCCTGCCGCATGATTTCGTTGGAGCCGAACTTTCCCGTCCCCAAAAACAGGCGGGAGGTAAACGTTTTTCCCGCTATCGTCAAGTTGCTCATATCCAATATTATTCGTTATTCACTATTCACTATTCACTAAAAAAGAGTCAAGTATTTTTCTTGTTTCCATCACCGGATCCTGCGCCTGCAGGATGGCGGACGACAAGGCGATACCCGACACGCCGGTGCTCATAATATCGGGAATATCGTCCGACGTGATGCCGCCGATGGCGAGCACGGGCAGCGCGATGTTTTCCGCCCTGCACTGCTCCATGATCCGCCGGTAGCCTGCCAACCCGACGACCGGGCTTAGGTTTTTCTTGGTGGCGGTGAAGCGAAAGGGGCCTAAGCCGATGTAGTCAACCCCTTCGCTGTGCAGCCGCCTAACGTCCTCAATCGTGTTGGCGGTGCCCCCGATGGCAAATCCGTCGCCCAGCAGCTGCCGGGCTTCGCGCGGCGGCATGTCTGCCTTGCCGAGGTGCACGCCCGCTGCGCGGATGATTTTGCAGGCCTCCACGTGGTCGTTGATGTAGAGCCTTGCCCCGTAGCGCGCGCACAGCTGCTTTACGATGATACCCGTTTGCGCCACCTTCTGCGGCGTGGCGTCCTTCATCCGCAGCTGTAGCTGTCGGCAGCCCCCCGCAAGGGCAATCTCTACCGATTGCAGGCAAGTGTACCGCTCCGTTTGGTGTGTTATAAATAGCAAGCCCCGCATAGAAATTCTTAGTTTTTAAGGGTACGTTTGGCTACGTTGGTGCTCAATTCAAGCTGTCGCAAAAGATAATCCTGAGGGATTTTTGATAGAAAACATTCCGTCCCCTCTTTCTTTGCATCCCGTAGGGATGCGTCTCTCGGTAGAAACGGTTCAACCCTCTCTTCTCTTGCATCCCGTAGGGATGCATCTCTCGGTAGAAACGGCAAAAAACCTCACCTTTTGTATTCCTGATGTATGGGGTATTTCTACCGAGAGATAATCCCTACGGGATTATCCATATTCGATAATTTGAATTGAAAATCAGCGTAGCCAAATACATCCGCCATCAACATTATTTGATATTAAATATTGCTTATTGCATTTATTTCGTCAAATCTCTTCATCAGGGCGTTTTCGTCCTTGCTGTGGGGAAAATCGCCCCATAGGGCGCCCAAAACGGCCACTCCTCCAAATCCATACGCTGCGGCAAGCGGTATCGTTGCTGTGGTAACGCCTCCCAGCGCTATCACTTTTCCGTTTATCACGCCCTTAGCCTTTGCCCGCAGCAAATCCTCGTCGCTGAAAGCCCGCGCGTAGCCTCGCTTGGAGATGCTGTCGAACACCGGGCTGAGAAATACGTAGCTAAAGCCGCCGCTTTGCTCCACCTCCTCAATGGAGTGGCAGGAACGGCTCAGGGAAGCCACCGCCGCCGACGGCGGAGCGGGGTTGCGCCTGTTCAGGTGCACGCCTCGCACGCAAAAATCCCCGGCGAGCGCAAAACCGTCGTGCAGCACAATCCGGTCGTGAAATTCGGCGCGTACCTGTAGCAGCAGGGTTCGGATATCCTCTTCGGAAGCCTGCGGCTTGCGGAGGTGCAGAAGCGGCATTCCCCGCGCAAGCAGCTTGTTTAGGGCGGATGCCTCTCCCTCAAAGAGCGCCTCGCTCGTAATAACAACCAGCTGCACGGCCTACCCTCCCGACATGGCTTGAACAAACAGCAGCTCCATGCGGTCAAACAAGACCACCTCGCTCCACATAGACTTGGGGATTGCCTCGTAGTCAAAGGCTACCGCCATGCCTTCATGCTTCAGCCCAAGGCTTTCGATGAAAGCCGCCAGCGTTGTACCCTCTGCAACTTCGTAGGGTTTGTCGTTGAGAAAAACTACCATAATTCGTAGCTAATTTAAATTTATCATGAAAATCCGCGCATTTACGCGCTAAAAAAGTTTCCCGTACTTCTCACCGGGCAGCCATTTTAGCATGGTTAACCGGCCCGTAGCCTTTTCCCAGCCTCATTTTGCTGCCGGCTTCTATGGCGGCTGCAATGCAGGCTTTGGCAGCCCTTACGGCGGCCTCCAGCTCCTGCCCCAGCGCCAGCTGCGCGGCAATGGCAGACGAAAACGTGCAGCCGCTGCCGTGCAGGTTGGCGGTATTGACGCGGGGCGACGAAAAGGAAACAGGCTCCCTGTCCTGCCGGAAAAGCACATCCACCGAGCAATCGGACGAAAGATGCCCCCCCTTGATTAAAACCGCCGGACAACCCTGCTTGAGCAATATTTCCGCCGCCTCCCGAAAATCCTTTTCCGTGCGGATGGATTTGCCCGAAAGCGCCTCCGCCTCCGGCACGTTAGGCGTGATGAGGCTTACCCGCCGGTAGAGGTTGTGCCGAAAGGCGCCAACAACCGCCGACGACGCAAGGCGGGCGCCGCTCGTTGCCACCATCACCGGGTCAACAGCTACGTTTTTCAGCGAATAGCGGTCGATTGCGTCGGCAACAACCTCAATAACTTCGGGCGAAGGGAGCATGCCGGTCTTCACAGCGTCAACGGGGATGTCGTCCAGCACGGCCTCCAGCTGCTGCCGGATGAGCTCGGGCAGCAACGCTTCTACGGCGCGAACTTCCACCGTGTTTTGCGCAGTAATGGCGGTAATGACGGAGGCGCCAAATACACCTAAGGCTGCAAATGTTTTGAGGTCGGCTTGGATGCCGGCGCAGCCGCCGCTGTCGGAGCCGGCAATGGTTAGCGCCGTAGGGTATCGGTTGGTTGAGGCCATAAAATGTGATGTTTTACGTCAATCAGGGGCACCCTCTGCACGGGAAATAGAGAAGATTTTTTCATCATTCCTACGGCGGCATTACCCGCATCAGGTTGTTAGGGTTTAATCTCAGCCGTTGGGCACCCCTTGATTGCATTCGGCGGCAAAGGTAATCAAATTTTGGTTGATACGGCGCTCCGGCGAAATAAAAATTTGCGCGCCGCCTACGCTTCCGCCGCCTGCTCTCCGCGCTCGTTGTCCGCTGCGTACCACTCGGCAAAGGACGTTTGGGTTTCGTGCAGCTTCAGGCTGTGCAGCCGCACGCTTTTGGGCAGCTGCTCAATGAGGATTTTTGCCATTTGAGCAACCATATTTTCGCACGTTGGCTGATAATCCACGCAGACAACTTTGGTGTAAACATTTTTGAGCGCCTCGCCGATTTTGCAGCCTTGCCGAAGCATGAGCGCGTGCTCCAGCTTGTTTACGATGTGCTCGTTCACAATTCTTTTCAGGTCGGTAAAGTCCATTACCATGCCATACTTTGGGCTGTTGGCATCGCTCACGGGCGTTCCGCAAACGGTAACAAACAGGCGGTACGAGTGCCCGTGAATGTTGCTGCACTGCCCGTCGTACCCTTCGAGCTGATGCGCCATTTCAAACGAAAATTCTTTGGTTATACGAACTAACATAGCTTCTAAATTTTGAATTCTAAATTTTGAATTTCAAGTTCCAGATTCCAAATTCCAGATTCCAAGTTCCAGATTCCAAGTTCCAAGCTCCAGATTTCTAACTCTTAATTCTCACAATTTTTGCTCCTATGGCGTTCAGGCGTTCGTCAATGTTTTGGTATCCCCGGTCAATTTGCTCAATGTTGTGGATAATGCTTGTTCCGTCGGCGCTCATGGCGGCGATAAGGA
>JAISLN010000091.1 GCA_031290835.1 Prevotellaceae bacterium | reverse complement strand
GCTGGAGGAAGTTGTTGTTGCCTCTCATCCAAAAGGCTCATTGCTACCCATATCGAGCCTGACAAAAACGGAGATTATCGGCAAGGGCGGGCTGACGAAAATGGCGTGCTGCAACCTTTCGGAGAGCTTCGAAAACAGCGCGTCCGTAACGGTGGGCTTTACGGACGCCGTTTCGGGCGCAAAGCAAATACAGCTGCTTGGGCTGTCGGGCCTATACAGCCAAATATTGGCGGAAAATATACCGACGCTGCGCGGGCTGGCTTCTACTTTCGGCTGGAGTTACGTGCCGTCGTACTGGCTCGAATCTATTCAGCTTTCCAAAGGCTCCTCGTCGGTGGCAAACGGCTACGAATCGGTTACGGGGCAAATAAACCTTGAGTTCATAAAGCCCAACTCCACGGAGCCGCTGCTGCTCAACCTCTACGTGGACGACGACAAGCATCTGGAGGGAAACCTGAGCGCGGCGGCGCAGCTGAGCGACAAGCTGTGGACGGGGCTCCTGCTGAGCGGCGTGAGGGGAGCGGAGGTGCACGACGAAAACAGCGACAATTTTCTGGACATGCCCAAGGTAAAGTACATAAATGCCTACAACCGCTGGTTTTACTTAGACGGCGAAAGGGGCGTGCAGTCGCGAACGGGAATTAAGCTGCTGTACGAAAACCGCATCGCCGGGCAGGATTCGCTCTGCCACAAGAAGCACGGTATCCCGTACAGGGGCGTTGAGCTTTTTGAAACCGTTATCAACAACAAAAACGTAACGGTTGAGAACAAAACCGGCTTCACCGTTGGCGATAGGGAGGGGCAAAGCATTGGCGTTATCAACAGCTTTTCGCGCCACGAGCAGGATTTGCGATTTGGCAGGAAATCTTTTGACGGCGCCCAAAATTCCTACTACGCAAGCTTGCTGTTTGCCTCCTACATTGGGACAACAGCGCATCGCTACACGGCGGGCGCGAGCTTTGCCTACGACGACTACCGCACAGCGTACATCGACAGCTTGGAGTATAACCAAACGCCGCTTACGCACATCAACCGCACAGAGGCTGTTCCGGGCGTATTTGGCGAATATACTCATACGCATTCGTCGGGGCTGACGGTGGTGCTGGGGCTGCGGACGGACTACAACAGTCGCTTCGGGTGGCTGGTTACTCCGCGCGGAAACCTGAAGTACGACGTGAGCAAGTACGTTACGCTGCGCGCGTCGGCAGGGCGGGGATACCGCTCGCCCAACGCAATTAGCGAAAGCATTGGCTTGATGGCGTCGTCGCGAAAGTTTGACGTTGCCGGCGTTAGCGGCTTGGATATTGAGAAGGCATGGAATTTTGGCGGAAATGTTGCCCTGAACATTCCCGTTTGGGGCGAGCAAACGGCCATAGTGAGCGTTGACTACTTCCGCACCGTTTTTCAAAACCGGTTTGTTGCAGACACGGAGCGCGACCGCAACGCCGTGTTCTTCTACAACCTCAACGGAAATTCTTCCGCCGACGCGTGGCAAGCCGACTTTTCTACGTCGCTCTTCAGAGGCTTCGACGTGTTTGCCGCCTTCCGCTACAGCTACAACCGCCTCACCTACACGGACGGCAATCAGCGCTACGAAACGGAGCAAGCGTTGGTTTCAAAGTACAGAGGATTGGTCAACCTTTCGTACGCCACCCGGCTCCGCCGCTGGATATTTGACGTTACGGCGCAGGTCAACGGGCCAAGCCGCCTGCCCGGGCTGAACGGCTACCATTCGGAAAAAATCTACTCGCCGGTATTTCCCGTTTACTTTGCGCAGGTTACGAAAAAAAGCAAGTATTTCGATATCTACCTTGGCGTTGAAAACATCTTGGCGTACACCCAACAAGACCCGCTTCGGGAGTGGGCAGCGCCGTTTGGCCGCGATTTTGACGCCTCCATGATTTGGGGACCGCTCTGGGGGCGCAGAATTTACGCAGGTATTAGAGTTCGTATAGGTGAAATGAAGTAAAAAATGGGCTATGAAAAAGGCAATTTACCTACTGTGCAGCCTGATGGTAGCGCTAACGGCTTGCGAAGACGGCGGCGGAAAAAGCGCACAGACGATAGAATTTGCCGAGCTTGCGCCGCAAAACCTGATGGACAGCTCGCTGCAGCTGCAAGCAACGGCTTCGTCGGACCTGCCGGTAACGTTTTTTTGCTCGGATAGCGGCATTGCCGTAATCAGGGGCAACGTAGCCGAATTTGTAGCCGCCGGAACGGCCTACATCGTAGCCGAGCAGGCGGGTAACGAATCATTCTACGAAGCGCCGAACGTAACGAGAAAGCTGACTATCCGCAGCTGGGATTCGAACAAAAAAAATCAGGCCATCACCTTTGAGCTGCCGGAAGCGTGGAGCAACGAAAACCCCGCGCTTCAGCTGGTGGCCGTTGCCACGTCGGGCTTGCCGGTAAAATTTACCGCAAGCGACAATAAAGCGCTCATCACGCGCGACAACCAGCTGATTTTGTACCACGGCCCCTACACATACGACGTGTACATCGACATAACGGCCTCGCAGGAGGGCGACTCAACCTACAACCCCGCCGAAAACGTGGTGAGAAAAATCCGCGCAATAGGCGAAGGATCACACTGAAAAAAACAGAAAAATGGGCAACGGACGATTTTATACGACGATACTGCTGCTGGGAGTGATGGCGCTGAATATATGCAAATATCAGCTCCCGTACATCGAGTATAACCTGTTGCGGGACTATATTGCCGAAAACCTGTGCGTAAAACGCTTTGAAGCCAACAACGAGTGCCGGGGAAAATGCCACCTCAACAAGCAAATAGACACGGTAAGCAAGTCCGACGGCAGCGCCGGCAGCACAGCTGAAAAAAAACACCTCACGCTTGAAACCGACGACTTCACCGCTGGCAGCGCCGCCGAAAACCGGCCGAGCGCCGACGGCGAAGCGTCGTCAACATTTCTCGTCTGCACCTGCATTGCGAT
Organism: Prevotellaceae bacterium; assembly: GCA_031290835.1. Classification (GTDB taxonomy): domain Bacteria; phylum Bacteroidota; class Bacteroidia; order Bacteroidales; family UBA932; genus JAITMY01. The sequence goes on along the minus strand of JAISLN010000091.1, from coordinate 3,431 downwards.
AAGCTTGGACATAGCGACGCCTCCGCCGGAGCGCTTTGCGTAAATCCGCAACTCTTCAAAATCTCCATAAAAACAGCCGCTTCCGCCCCAACGCGGACAGGGCAGCCTATGGATTTATCTCTCAAAAACGCTACAAAAAAATATTTTGAAAAATTTAATACTTAGAAATCATGAAAATAAAAAATTTCACTTCAGTACTACTATGGGCAGTCATTACCTCGGTGGCCATCGCTTCGTGCGACAAAAATAACGACGAAGAGCAGCCGTCCGCAGACCCTACAGAGGGTTTGGCAAAAATTCAGGAATTTTCGGCTCCCGAAAGCCCCTACACCGTTACGCTTTACAACAAAACGGGACGCCTGCAGCTGGGCTACACCAAGGTTTACTTTGCCGTTACCGACAAGGACGGAAAATTCATTGACAACGCAACGTTGAGCGATTTTCCCGAAATGGACATGGGCATGAATATGAAGCATTCCACCCCGCGCTCCGCCATCACCAAGGTAGAGGGCAAAGCGCTCTACGAAGCCTACTACGCCTTTCTGATGTACTCGGGGCAGGGCAACGGCAAGTGGTACTACGACCTCAAGTACACGGTGGGCAACGTAACCGACAGCATTTCCGACGCAGAAATTGAGGTGCGGAACGTATTCCGCCCCGACGACACAACGGAGCGCAAGGTAATTCAATCGGTAAAGGCTATTGACGGAAGCGAAAAGCGCTACGTTGTTACGCTGGTTGAGCCGCAGAAGCCACAGGTGGGCGCCAACGAAATCACGGCCTACATCCACGAACGGCAGGATGCAAACACCTATCCGGCGGTCGAAAACTTCACGCTGAAGCTCGACCCCCGTATGCCGGGTATGGAAAATCATTCGTCGCCCAACAACGTGGACTTGACTTGGGATGCAACCAAAAAAATCTACAAGGGAACGGTGAACTTTTCGATGACCGGCTACTGGAAGCTGAATCTGATTTTGAAGAATCAGGAGGGCACAACGCTTTACGGAAACGCTGTTGAGGGCGAAACGGAGGCAAGCAGCCTGTTTTTTGAGGTAGAGTTTTAAGGCGCAATGAAAAGGAAAACAGCTCTACTATGCTGGCTTCTCTGCCGGATTTGTGGAATATATGCGCAGCAAGCGACGGATTCGCTGTCCGTACCGCCGGATTCGTTGACAAAATCATACAGCTTGAACGAAATTGTCATCGTAACCAAAACGAGCATTAACCACAACCGGCAGACGAAACCGGTTTCGACCGTAGAAGAATACTTGCAGTCCGCCGAAAAGGTAAGCCTAATCAAGCGCGGCAGCTACGCCTGGGAGCCAACCATCAACAACATGGCAACCGAGCGTATTTCCGTAACCATCGACGGGATGAAAATTTTTCACGCCTGCACCGACAACATGGACCCCGTAACCTCGTACGTGGAAACCATCAACTTGAGCAAGGTAAAGGTCGGGTCGGGATTTGAGGTCAGCCCAAACGCTTCGAACAACATTGGCGGCAGCCTCGACTTGCAGCTGAACAAGGTCGGGTTTTGCTGCGAGGGCTGGGAGGTGAACGCCAACCTCGGATACGAAACAAACGGCTGCTACCGCATTGCCGGAGCCGATTTCGCCTTTTCGGATTCGGCGTTTTACGTCAACTCCGGCTTTTTTCACCGCAACAGCGAAAATTACCTTGCCGGAGGGCGCAAGGAGGTGGCTTTTTCGCAATTCACCAAGCACAACTTCTTTACCAACCTCGGCTACCTCGTCGGCAAAAAGCACGCCATCGAAGCCACGCTCATCTACGACAGGGCTTCGGACGTGGGCTATCCCGCACTGGCGATGGACGTAAAAACAGCCGAAGGGCTGATTGCTTCGCTCAGCTACCGGCGCGAAAATCTTTCGCGCCTCGCCGCCCGCTGGGAAACCAAGGCGTACTTCAACAACATTGTCCACATTATGGACGATACCGGCCGCCCCGACGCGGCCATCCACATGGACATGCCCGGCAAAAGCCGCACCGCCGGAATGTATTCGCTCCTTGAGGGGCGCCGCGGCAGGCATCGCTATGCGCTCAACTGGGACGCCTACTACAACCGCTCCTACGCCGAAATGACAATGTACCCCGCCAACCCCGCCGAGAAAGAAATGTTTATGCTTACCTGGCCCGACGTTCGGACGCTCAACACGGGGCTGTTTGCGGCGGACGAATACCGCTTCAGCGAGCATCATGCCGTTCGCCTGTCGTCGAAGTGGTCGCTTCAGCGCGACGGCATTCACAGCGACTTTGGGCTGAACACGCTGCGAATTTACTACCCCAACATGGCGGCGTACAGAAACCGGCTCGTTGGGAACGTATCGGGGCGCTATCAGCTGCGCCACGGCAGCTGGGAGGCATCGGCAGGCGCAGGCTACGGCAACCGCGCACCCTCCGTATCGGAGGCCTACGGATTTTACCTATTCAACACCTTCGACGCCTACGACTATCTGGGAAATCCACAGCTGAAGCCGGAGTCGTCCGTAGAGGCAAAGGTAGAGGCAAAGTGGGCGCAAAATCCCTTTATCGTAAAGGCAGGTGCGTCGTACTTTTACTTCACCGGCTACATCATCGGCAAGCCGGACGGCGGTTTATCGCCCATGACCATTGGCGCTGCCGGCGTAAAGGTGTACGAAAATCTGCCCCATGCCTCCATGCTGAACGCCAACCTTTCGCTGAAATCTTTTTTTATGGAATACTTCAGCTGGCACGGGCGTATTGCTTACAGCCGCGGGCAGGACGACAAAAAGGGCAGCTTGCCGCTGATACCTCCCGTAAGCTGCGAAACGTCGCTCGCGCTCAAAAAGGACAGGTTTGCTGCCGAAATCGCGGTGCTGGGGGCGTCGCGCCAAGCGCGCTACAGCGCCGAGTACGGCGAAGACGAAACAAAGGGCTACGTTATCGGGAATATTTCGGCAGGCTACAGCTTCAAGATGAGGAACGTCATCTTCAACCTGAAGTCGGGCGTCGAAAATGTGCTCGACAGCTGCTACTCCACCTACGCCGACTGGAAAAACATTCCCCGCAAGGGGCGCAACTTTTTTATCAATATTGGAATAAACGTTTTATAAAATCATGAGCTATGAAAGCTGTAAGAAGAATGAGAATTGCTTTGGCGGGGCTGCTGTTAGCCTGCGCTGTGGCGTCCAACGCACAGGAAAGCAAAGAAGCGCCACAGAAAAAGAAAGCCGAAGTAACCTTTTCGGTGAATATGCACTGCGACAATTGCAGGGCAAGAATTGAAAAGGTAGTCACCTGGGAAAAGGGCGTAAAGGATTTAGAGGTGAAGCTAACGGCCAAAACGGTGCGCATCGTTTTTGACCCTCGAAAAACGACTGCGGAGAAATTGCAAGGCGTAATCAAGGATTTGGGATATACGTGCGAAATATCCGAGCCGGACAGGG
>JAISLN010000090.1 GCA_031290835.1 Prevotellaceae bacterium | reverse complement strand
CCGAAGTACAGCAACGAATTTTTGTCGATAGGCGTGGGTGCTCGTGCGCTGGGCATGGGCGGAGCGGCAGCCTCCGTTGCCGCCGCCGACGCCTGCGCCGCCTACTGGAACCCCGCGCTGCTGGCTACCCTGCAACCCGCAAGGAGCGCCGCGCTTATGCACGCAGAGTATTTTGCAGGCGTGGCAAAGTACGACTTCGGGGCGTTTGCCTTCCGGCTGGACTCCTCCACCACAGCCGCCGCAACCTTTATCCGCTTTGGCGTGGACGACATCCTCCAAACTACCGACCTCATCGACAAGGATGGCAACTTTAGCTACGATAGGCTAAGCTACTTCTCTACGGCCGACTACGCCCTTGCCTTTTCGCTTTCAAAAAAAATTAAAGTAGCCGGGCGGATGCTGAGCGTAGGCGCTAACGCCAAAATAGTGTACCGCAACGTGGGGAAGTTTGCCGCTGCCTACGGCTTCGGCGTGGATGTTGGGGCGCACTACCGGCTTGGGCCGTGGAGCTTTGGGGTGATGCTGCGGGATATTACCACCACCGTGAACGTGTGGACGTACAACGCCGGTGCGCTGGAAATTCCACCCTACGTAATGCCCTCCGGCGATACCATTACCAACAGCGTACCCGCCGCAAGAACGGAGGTTACGCTGCCAAAGGCTACGCTCGCCGCCGCCTACGGCATTCGCTTGGGCAAAGATTTTTCCGTGCTCGCCGAAATCGGCCTTGACGTTACCACAGACGGGCAGCGCAACGTGCTTGTCTCAACCGGCTGGCTGAACGTTGACCCGAGGCTGGGCGTGGAGGGCAGCTACAAAAACATGGTGCACCTGAGGGTCGGCGTCAACAACGTGCAGCGCATCTCGGATTTTGACGGCAAGCGCCACTTCGCCGTGCAGCCCAACATGGGCATAGGAATTAGCCTCATGGGCTTTGCGCTCGACTATGCGCTTACCAACATTGGCTCGGTGGGCGTTGCAAGCTACTCGAATATTTTTTCGCTGAGCTACGGATTTTGAGCTAACTAAGAGTTTAGGATGATATTTACGGCATAAGCTATGGTACGATTTTTTTTGTGGGGAATGCTGATGCTTTTTTTGGCTTCGTGTGGCGGCGAAGCGCCGCGTAAGGGCGTGCGGGCTGCTGCGGCTTCAAAGCCTACGCCGAAGCTGCAGCTGACAAGCCCCCACAACCGCACGCGGATAAAAAACGGCGATAGCCTCGCTATCGGCTACCGGAGCAACGGCGCCAAGTACGATTCGGTGCTTGTGAGCCTCGACGGCAGGCGCATTGCGCACATGGCGGATACCTCTGCCGAGGTCAGGGTGGAGGCAAAAAGGCTTGGGGAGAGGCTGCTGAAGGTGGCGGCATTTGCGGCGGGCAAGGAGGCGGCTGCGGCAACGGTAAGCATTACGCTACTTGCGCCCGGCGCCCCCAAGCGGTACGGCTACACGGTGGTCAACGCCTACCCTCACGACGAGCGCGCCTACACGCAGGGCTTGCTGCTGCACCGCGACGTGCTGCACGAGGGCACCGGTATTTACGGCCGGTCGGCTGTGCGGAAAGTGGACTTGAAGAGCGGCGAGGTGCTGCAACAAAGAGCGCTGGACGCGAAATATTTTGGCGAGGGTATTTGCATCCTCAACGGCTTGCTCTATCAGCTCACGTGGCGCGAGCAAAGCTGCCTTGTGTACAGCTGCGAAACGCTGGAGCCGCTTGCCGTGCTGCCCTACTCCGGCGAAGGGTGGGGGCTTACCACCGACGGCGAATATTTGATAATGAGCAACGGGAGCAACGTGATTAGCTTCGTATCGCCTGCCGACTTTGTGGTGCGCAAGCGCCTGGAGGTTTACACCGACCGCGGCGCGGTGGACTTGCTCAACGAGCTGGAGCTGATTGACGGCGAAATTTGGGCAAACGTTTACGGCGCCGACAACATTGTGCGCATTGATACGGCAAGCGGCGCGGTAACCGGCGTGGTAAACCTGCAAAACCTTTTGCCGAGCAACCTGAGGGACAAAAATACCGACGTGCTGAACGGCATTGCCTACAACGAAAAAACCGGACAGATTTTTGTTACCGGAAAGTGCTGGAAAAGGCTGTTTGAAGTACGAATTTTTAATTTCTAATTTTTCATTCTTAGCTATAAAGGGGTGTCTGTATTTGAAAATATTTTTACGCTTCCGTTGAGCAACCCTGTGCTGCTGTTTGCGGTGGTATTGCTCATCATCCTGTTTGCGCCCATCATTTTCACCAAGCTGCGTATTCCCTACATTGTGGGGCTTATTGCAGCGGGTATAATTGCCGGCTCGCACGGGCTGAACATTATTTCGCAGAGCAGCAGCATAGAGCTTTTCAGCACGGTGGGCTTGCTCTACATTATGTTCATAGCCGGCGTAGAGGTGGACATCAACGGCTTCAAGCGAAATAAAATCAAGAGCATTGTTTTCAGCCTCTACTCCTTCACCATTCCTATGGCGCTGGGCGTGGTGGTGGGCGTTTTCGCGCTTGGGTATGGCGTGGCGACGTCGGTGCTGCTTGCGTGCATGTTTGCCTCGCATACGCTTCTGGCCTACCCCATTGTGAGCCGCTACGGCATTACCAAAATCCGGTCGGTGAGCATGACCGTTATTGCCACCGTTGTTATTGATACGCTTTCGCTCCTGACCCTTGCGGTGGTGGTGGGCAACCACAAGGGCGAGCTGGAAACGCTCCACTGGGTACGCTTTGCTATCCTGATTCTGGCGTTTGGAGTGGCGGTGCTGTTTGGCTTGCCGCTGGTGGCTCGCTATTTTTTCAAGCGCAACACCGATAGCATAGCGCAGTACATTTTTGTGCTGGCCATGATGTTTTTGTCGGCATTTTTTGCGCAGCTCATCGGCATGGAGGGAATTATCGGCGCGTTTTTGTCGGGAATTGCCCTCAACCGGCTCATACCAAGCACTTCGGCACTTATGAACCGCATTGATTTTGTGGGGAATGCCCTGTTTATCCCCATTTTTCTCATCAGCGTGGGGATGCTGGTTGACCTGCGCGTGCTCTTTACGTCGCTCCACGCCGTTACGGTGGCGGTGGTGATGACCGTAGCGGCTATTGTTGGGAAGTACATTCCGGCGTACCTGACCCAAAAAACGTTCAAGCTGAAGCCGGTGGAGCGCACCATGATTTTTGGGCTTAGCAACGCGCACGCCGCCGCCACGCTGGCGGTGGTGATTGTGGGGCGGCAAATAGAGCTCTTCAACGACGATGTGCTCAACGGCACCATCCTCATGATTTTGGTTACCTGCATCGTCAGCTCGTTTGCGACCGAAAAGGCTTCGCGCCACCTTGCCGCCTCCACCAAGCTGAGCGTGGGCATGGGGCGCAAGGCCGGCAAAATACTCATCCCCGTGAGCAACCCCGATACCATTGAGCGGCTGGTGGAGTTTGCCATCATGATACGGAGCGACAGCAGCCGCGAGCCGCTCTACGCAATATACATTTCGGACAGGCAGCAGGTCAACAAATCCCAATGGGAGCACGGCGAGCGGATTCTCGAAAAAGCCGCCTTTACCGCCGCCGCCAGCGACGTGCCGCTCGAAATGATTCACGACGCCGACAACAACGCTGCGCGGGGTATCATCAAAGCGGCCAAAGATTACTCCATTACCGACATTGTGCTGGGGCTGCACCAGTCCTCGAGCTTTGGGGACGCGCTGTTTAGCATGAGGTTGAGCACGCTGCTGCGGGGCACCAGCCAAACCGTTTTTGTGGCAAAGCTCCTGCACCACGCCAACACCGTGCAGCGCATTGTAACCGTCATTCCGCCAAACGCCGAGTACGAGGTCGGGTTTGTCAGCTGGCTCTACCGCTTGGGAAACCTGCACAGGCAAACCAACGCCAAGCTGATATTTTACGGAAATGCTCACACGCTTGAAGAGGTGCACCAGCTCAACCGGCGCAACGAAACCGCCTTTGAGATACAGCGCGTGGAGTTCAACCACTGGTCGCACCTCCACACGCTTGCCGACACGCTCAAGCCCGACGACCTATTTGTGGTAGTCGCCGCCCGCAAAGCAGCTGTTTCGCACACCCTTGCCATGGAAAAGCTGCACGCCGTGCTGGGCAAGTATTTTGTTGGCAACAGCGTCATGATTATCTACCCCAAACAGCCCCTTAGCGACGAGGAGCAGGTGAAGTTTTTGAGCGGCGGAAAGTGAGAGCCGACGGCGGCGCCGCGCATTTGTAATTTTTTTTTTGTAATTTATGGCACACCTAAAATGAATGCTGAATGAATTTCTCACAACCCAAACCTCACTACGAAATACTTGATGGGCTACGCGGGGTAGCCGCCATCATGGTGCTCGGATTTCACATTTGCGAGGCGTATGCCACAAGCCCCTTCGACCAAATGCTGAACCATGCCTACCTTGCCGTTGACTTCTTTTTTGTGCTTTCGGGCTTTGTCATCGGCTATGCCTACGACGACCGCTGGGGACGAATGAGCATCGGCAATTTCCTCAAACGGCGCATATTCAGGCTCCATCCCATGGTCGTTTTTGGAACGATACTCGGCGTAGCCCTGTTTTACTTTAGCGCCTCCACGATTTTTCCGCTTGTGGCGAGCGTTCCGTTGTGGAAGCTGCTGCTGTACGCCGTGCTGGGTATGTTGCTCATCCCCACGCCGCCGGCTGCCGACATACGGGGCTGGCAGGAGATGTACACGCTGGATGCGCCCACGTGGTCGCTTGCGTTCGAGTACGTGGCCAATCTGCTCTACGCGCTCTTCATCCGAAAATTTTCGAAGACCTTGCTCGCGATTTTGGTTGCGCTTGCCGCCTACGCCACGCTGCACCTCACGCTGACGCAGGGCGACGTTATCGGCGGCTGGGCGCTGGATGCGCACCACCTGCGCTTTGGCTTTACCCGCCTGATGTATCCGTTTTTTGCGGGCTTGCTGCTGTTCCGGCTGGGCAAGGTTATCCGCGTGCCGCGAGCCTTTTTGTGGTGCAGCCTGCTGCTTGTGGCTGTGCTCGTTGTGCCGCGCGTAGGGGGCGAAAATTCGGTATGGATGAACGGGCTGTATGAGGCCGCCATTATTCTCATCATTTTTCCGCTCATTGTGGCTGCGGGCGCAGGCGGCAGGGTGAAAGGAAAGCTGACCGCGCGGCTATGCTCGCTGCTGGGGGATATGTCATACCCCGTGTATCTCGTCAACTATCCGCTGTGCTATGTGCATATAGGTTGGGTAACGGACAACAAGTACACCTTTGCCGAGGCGGGCTGGGCGCCCTACGCCGTTTTTGCGGGTACCCTCCTGATTGCGTACATCGCCCTGAAATGCTACGATATTCCGCTACGAAAATGGCTGCGAAAGCTGCTGTAGGTTCCACCGCCTCCTTGC
>JAISLN010000089.1 GCA_031290835.1 Prevotellaceae bacterium | reverse complement strand
CGCGGCGTAGGGTAGTCGCCCATGCTGTCGGCTTTTACGCGGATAAAGTTGGCGGAAAGAAAGTACGGCGCTGTTTTAACCTCCAAAATGTAGAACTGTACGTGCAAATGCTGGTGGCTAAGCACGTGCTTGAGGCTCGGCGAAACGTGCAGCACCGCGGGCTTCACGCTGCCAAACATATCCTTCCACTCCTGCGTTTTTGTCAGCGCCCTGAGCGACGTGCTGCCCTTCGTTTCTATCAGCGGAAACTCGTAGAGCGAGTGCCATATATCTTTTCCGTCGCGCCGACGGATAAAGGTGTCGCCCTTGTGGCGCACCATGAGGTAGGCAAAGTAGCGGTCGGAGACTTTTATCTTTTTGCTTTTGGCGGGCAGGAGCGCAATCGCGCTGTTGCGAAAGGCGTAGCAAATATCCACCACGGGGCAGCTGCCGCAGAGCGGATTCTTGGGCGTGCACAGCGTTCCGCCAAAGTCCATGATGGCTTGGTTGAAAATGGCCGGCCGGTTTTTATCCAGCTGCTCAAGCGCTATTTGGTAGAGCTCCTTTTGCCCGTCGGAGGTGTCGATGGGGGTGAATACGCCAAAGATGCGCGACCAAATGCGGTACACGTTGCCGTCCACTGCGGGGCGGGGAATGTTGAACGCAAATGCGCCGATAGCCGACGCCGTATAGTCGCCAACGCCGCGCAGCGACCGCAGCCCCTCGTACGTGTCGGGGAATTTTCCGCCGTATTCGCTCACCACCTGCTTTGCCGCCAAGTGCATGTTGCGGGCGCGCGTGTAGTAGCCCAGCCCCTGCCATACGCGCATTACGTCGTCGAGCGGAGCCGCCGCCAGCGACTGCACGGTGGGAAAAGCCTGCAAAAAACGGTGGTAGTAGTCCAACCCCTGCGCTACGCGCGTTTGCTGCAAAATAACTTCGGAAACCCAAATGGAGTAGGGATCTTTGGTTTTGCGCCACGGCAAGTCGCGGCGGTTGGGGGTGTACCACGCAATAAGCGTATCGGAAATGGTGCTCAAGGTAACGGCTTAAAGGTTGCTGTATAATACTTCGTGCTGCTGCGCTATGCTTCGGCAAAAGCTTTCGGGAAGTAGCGCCCAGTCCCTCAGCTCTACCAGAATGGGGATGTTGCTGTCCTGTATTTTCTCAAGTAGCTCTGCGTAGGCCTCGTGCGGGAGCGGCTTCAGGTCGCCCGTTCGCGCCACCAAATCGAGGTCGCTGCCTTCGTGAGCGCTGCCGTCCACTCGGCTGCCGTACGCCCAAACCTCAAAAGGCAAACCGGCGGCTGAAAATATTTGCAGCAACGCCTCCCTATCTTTTTCCCTGATTAGCATGATTCATCGTTGTGTTTTTGTTGCTCAATAGCCGCTGCCAAGCGAGTTGCATCGCCAATTAGCTGCGGCAGTACGGCAAGCGTTTTTTCGGCAAATTCTGCGCCGTAATCGTGCGCGGTAACGTTGCGGCTGTCGCGGTATTGCAGCCACCTTTCGCACTCTTCGGCAGTAATTACGCCACGCAAAACCGCATGGCGAAACACATCCTTAAACGTGAGCCTGTCCACCGCCTGCGACGAGGGGAAGTAAGGCTTGAGCGCCTTTCGCAGCAACTTTCCGCTTTGCTCTATAATAATTTCAAACTCTTTGACGCAGGCGGAGCGGTACATGTCGTAAGCTATGCTTCCGGCGTCTGACGTTTGGAGCAACTCCAGCGCCTTGCACAACGTTGCCGTGCAGCGCTTCAGGTAAGAAACATCTATTTCTTTCATTTGTCAAAGGTGTATTTTTCAGCCCGTCAATTTTCGCCCGTCCACTCCTTCAGCGTTTCGCCGTTATCGTTTACGATTGCCCTGCGGAATTTTTCGGGCAGCTGGGGCTGGTGCGGCATTGGGCATGCGCCGTGGGGCGTGCGCTCAAAAGCGCCGTCCTTTTCCTTTTTAATGTTGCCGTCAATGTACTTTACGAGCAAGTAGCTGTCCAGCTGCTGCCAGCGCTTCATCAGCTGCTCGGCGCGGTTTACCGACAGCTCTGTGAGCATGGCAACCTGCTGCTCCGGGCTTGGCGCTTCCTGCGCCTGCCGAATTGCCCCGTCCACCAAGCGCATAGACTCCTCCTCAAACTCCCGCTGCACCTTTATAATGTCGGCGCTCATGGCGTTGTAGCGCGAGTAGGCAAAGTTGGTTACGCGGCTAAACAGCCAAAATGCTGCGGTGGGCGAGTAGGTGAGCATGTCGCCGTTGCCTACGGCAAAGCACTCCGGCACGATGGTGGAGCAGCTGAAGATGGGCGTGAGGCACGACGTAGCTGCGTCGTCCACGGCAAACCAGAGGATGCCGCCGGTGCGGGGTGCGCGGCTTTCGGCAACAAACCAAAAGCCGGTTTGCTGCGTGGCGGTGGCGCGTTCATGTATGTACTTCACGCTGTCGAGCTCCCACGACATTGGCCGCCAGCGGTAGGGACAGGCGTATGCGCCTGCGCCTGCGTCCGTTCGCATGTCCATGGGCGTACCCTCGTAGTGGTCGCGCATGGCGGCGGCAATATCCTCCACGCCCAAGCTGCGGTTGGGCTTTACGTACAGCGGCATGCGGTGCTTGAGGTTGTGCCCCAGGGCGTAGTCGAGGTATTGCTGCATGTCGTCGTTCACCTCCTTGAAGAACGACCACACGCGAGCATCGCAAAAGCGCGCACCGCCAAAGTCAACGGGGTTGTAGGCGTCGGAAAAGGAAAAATCTTTGTCCTTGCCGCTAAAGTAGCCGCAGGCGCGGGCAAACTCAATCGCGTCGTCGGAGTAAACAACCTCGGCGCTTGCCGGAAATTTTTTGTTCATCTGCCTTGCGGTGATAGATTTTTTACCGTCGGCAAGGGTGAAAGTCTGTATCCGCGCTTGGTTGGCGTGCCCGCTGACGTACCCGTCGGGGATGCGCACCGCAACCCACACCGCGCCTTTGGCAAAGGGTTTGCCTTTGGCGTTCTTCACCTCGCGGCTTCCCTTGCCTATCATTTCAAGTATCCACGCCTCGTTGGGGTCGGCAATCGAAAACGATTCGCCCCCGGAGCAGTAGCCATGCTTCTCTATCAAGCCGGTAATGACCATTATCGCCTCCCGCGCATTTTTGGCTCGCTGAAGCGCAATGTAGATAAGGCTTCCGTAGTCCATCAACCCCGACGTATCGTGCAGCTCGGGACGACCGCCAAAGGTGGTTTCGCCAATGGCCAGCGCGTGCTCGTTCATGTTGCCCACCACGTTGTACGTTTCCTTAGCTTCGGGAATTTCGCCGAGAAACTTTTTGCTGTCCCACTCGTACACCTTGCGCCTGTCGCCGTTTTGGTGCAGCGCGGCGGGGTAGTGGTACAGCTCGCCGTACAGCACGTGCGAGTCGGCGGAGTAGGAAATGATGCACGCACCGCTTTTCGATGCTCCTTTGGTCACGATAAAGTTGGTGCAGGCAAACGCCTGAACGCCTGCGGCACAGGTCAAGGCAAAGGTGATGGAAAGATTTTTCATCGTATAAAAGTTGGATTTTTTGATTAAAAAAAAGAAAGATTTGCAGGCAAAATTAGA